>CAISYT010000138.1 GCA_903889785.1 uncultured Caulobacterales bacterium | reverse complement strand
GCTCGTCTCACGCCGATCTAAACTGATCTTCAGCGCCCTGGGTGCGGCCCTGCTGCTTGCGGGCTGTGCTGGCAAGGCGAAGTCTCTGCAAATCGTCTACGAAGAGCGCCCAGTCGAACTGCTATATTCAACCGGTGCCGATCGGTTGGACCACAAGCAGTGGGAAGATGCGGTGCAGTATTTCCGGGAAGTGGAGCGCCAGCACCCCTATTCGGAATGGTCGCGCCGGGCGATTCTGATGACCGCCTATGCCCACTATCAGTCCAACGCTTATGCTGACGCCATTGGCGACGCTGACCGGTTCTTGGCGCTGTATCCGGGTAATCCTTCGGCGGTCTATGCCTACTACCTCAAGGCCATCTGCGACTTTGAACAGATCGTCGATGTCAACCGCGACCAAGCCTATACTGAGCAAGCTCAATATGCCTTGCGCGAGGTGGTGCAACGTTTCCCAAATACCGAATACGCTCAGGACTCGCGACTGAAGATCGACATGGTCAGCGACCAACTGGCGGGCAAGGAGATGGCGATCGGTCGTTACTACCTGCGCCAAGGCGACACCCTGGCGGCCGTCGGCCGGTTCCGCAACGTCATCGAAAAGTACCAGACAACCAGCCACACGCCCGAGGCGCTGTACCGACTGGTGGAAACCTATCTGACCCTGGGCCTGTTGGACGAGGCCAAGGGCAACGGTGCGGTCCTTGGCTACAATTTCCCAGGCGAACCCTGGTATAATGACGCCTACAAGCTGTTGACCAGCAACGGACTTCGGCCGGCGGTCGAGCCGCGCACTCCAGGTAGCAAGCAGAACTTCCTCACCCGCCTGACCACGAACAAGACGGCGACCCTGGCACCTCCCGGTGAGAAGAAGGCACCCAAGGGCTTCAGTCACGGCATTTTGGGCCTCTAGTCTCGCCTTCAAGGCTTTGAACCTCAGAGATTCTGGGCGATCCTCCACGCCATGCTGATTGGGCTTGGCATCCGCGATGTTGTGCTGATCGAGACCTTGGACCTGTCTATAGGGCCGGGCCTGACGGCTCTGACTGGCGAGACGGGGGCCGGTAAATCCATCATTCTCGACGCACTCGGCCTTGCATTAGGGGCGCGGGCGGACTCCACCCTGGTGCGCCGCGGCGCGATCCAGGCCAGCGCGGCCGCCATCTTCGCCCTTGCACCAGATCATGCCGTTTGGGCTCTCTTGGACGGAAGGGGGCTAGGCTACGACCCGGCGGAAGATCTCGTGCTACGACGGGTGTTGGGGGCGGATGGCCGCTCCCGCGCCTTCGTCAATGACCAGTCGACCAGCATCACCACTTTGAAGGAGATCGGCGCGGCGCTGATCGAGGTGCATGGCCAGCATGAGACCGTCGGCCTGCTGGATAGTCGCACGCACCGGCTCTTGCTTGACGCTTTTGGCCGCCTCGATACGGGCGCCTGCCAGGCGGCCTGGAGTCGGTGGCGTTCAGCCCTAGAAACGCTGGAAGCTTTACGCGCCGTCGCCGACCGCGCTGCATCGGATACCGAAGAGCTGACCCGGTGGCTCAGTGAACTGGACCGGCTGGATCCATGCGAGGGTGAGGAAACCGAACTGGCGCAGCAACGGGCCATACTGGGCGCGGCGGAGAAGGCTCTTGCCGATATCGCGGCGGCGCGTGACGGGCTGAACGGCGATAGTTTGGGCGGGCGAATTTCTGGCGCGTTTCGGGCCCTGCAAAGGGCGCGCGAGGCCGCGTTAAGGGCCGGAGCAGACACGGAAAGCAGTGGTGTGGCGCGACTCAATGCCGCCTGTGAGGCGGTGGACCGGGCCGGGGTAGAAATTGCAGAGGCTACGGCGGCCATCGATGCCGCCGCCGAGGCGTTC
Source organism: uncultured Caulobacterales bacterium (assembly GCA_903889785.1). Lineage (GTDB taxonomy): Bacteria > Pseudomonadota > Alphaproteobacteria > Caulobacterales > Caulobacteraceae > Caulobacter. Next base: position 11,816 of record CAISYT010000138.1, on the reverse strand, counting down.
GATGTGCGGCCCGACGTGCTGGAGCAGGCCGAGGAACGGCTGTTCGCCTTGCGCGCCATGGCTCGCAAGCTTTCGACGACGGTAGCCGCCTTGCCAGGATTGCGGCTCAGCTACGCGGCGGCGCTGGAGGCCGCGCAGGGATCGGGTGAGTCGCTGAAGGCGGCGGAGAAGGCAGCAGACGCAGCCTGGCAGGCCTATCTTGATGCAAGTCTCACCTTGGCTGCCGAACGCCGGGCGGCTGGCGACCGGCTGGCCATGGCGGTGGCGGCGGAGTTGGAACCGCTGAAACTGGCCAGTGCGCGGTTCCGGGTGTCTGTCGAGCCGCTCGACGAGACGCGGGCGGGGCCATCCGGCAAGGACCGAGTGGCCTTCGAGATTTCCACCAACGCCGGCGCGCCGTTTGGCGAACTGGGGCAGATCGCCTCTGGCGGCGAACTAGCGCGGCTGTCGCTGGCGCTGAAGGCCGCCCTGACCAGGCGCGGTAGACCACAGCCGCTGATGATCTTCGACGAGGTGGACCAAGGCGTCGGCGGGGCGGTGGCGGATGCGGTCGGGCTCAGGCTTAAGCGGCTTGCAGCCAGCGCTCAGGTTCTGGTGGTAACCCACAGCCCACAGGTCGCGGCGCGGGCAGAGCAGCAGTGGAAGGTTTCCAAGGCCGGCGAGGGATCGGCTGTGCGGACGGCGGTGAGCGTGCTGTCGCCCGCTGAGCGTGAGGAAGAGATCGCTCGCATGTTGTCTGGCGCTCACGTCACCGATGAGGCGCGGGCGGCGGCCAGGGCTTTGATCAGCGCGTGAAGGCCGTCTCCGACCTCACAGAGCCCCAAGCGGCAGATGAGCTCGCCCAACTGGCGGATGCCCTTGCCGCTCACGACTTGGCCTATCGGGATGCCGCGCCGATCATTTCCGACGCTGAATACGATGTCATGCGTCGGCGCAACGACGAGATCGAAGCACGCTTCCCGCACTTGATGCGCTACAATTCCCCTACCCAACGCGTGGGGGCGACGCGGGCCGAGCAGTTTTCGCCCGTCGCGCATGGCACGCCGATGCTGAGCCTTGAGAATGCCTTCTCCCAAGAGGATTCAGCGGACTTTGACGCGAAAATCAGGCGGTTCCTGATGCTGGGCGTGGCACCGGTGGCCTATACCGCCGAGCCGAAGATCGATGGGCTGTCCGCTTCTCTCCGCTACGAGCGCGGTCACTTGGTGCAGGGTGCTACGCGGGGCGATGGGCGGGTCGGCGAGGACGTGACCGCTAATCTTTCCACCCTCGCGGAAGTCCCGCAGCGGCTTAGCGGATCGGGCTGGCCGGATCTGATCGAGGTGCGCGGTGAGGTTTATCTCTCCAAGCCCGCTTTTTCGGCGATGAATGCCGCGGCCGAGGCTAAGGGTGAGCGCCCCTATGCCAACCCGCGAAATGCCGCCGCCGGTTCGCTGCGCCAGATCGACCCGAGTATCACGGCCCAGCGCCAGCTGCGGTTTTTCGCATATGCTTGGGGTCAGGTCAGCGCGCCGTTCGCGGACAGCCAATGGCAAGCCCTGGCCAGGTTGTCAGAATGGGGATTCCAAGTGACGTCGCAATCGCGGCGCGTTCAGGGCGTGGAGGGCCTACTGGAGGCCTATCGCGCGTTCGAAGCACTGCGGCCCACCTTGAACTTCGACATAGACGGGGTGGTTTTCAAGGTCGACCGGCTGGATTGGCAGGACCGGCTAGGGTTTGTGTCACGCAGCCCGCGTTGGGGCATCGCCCGCAAGTTCCCAGCGCAGCAGGCCCGCACCAAACTGGAGGCCATCGACCTGCAGGTCGGCCGCACCGGGGCGGTGACGCCGGTGGCGCGGCTGGACCCGGTCACGGTCGGCGGTGTCGTGGTGACCAACGCAACCCTGCACAACGGCGACGAGATCGCGCGCAAAGACATCCGCATCGGCGATACGGTGGTGGTGCAGCGCGCTGGTGACGTGATCCCGCAAGTGTTGGAAGTGGTCGATCCAGATCGGCCCGGGCGTTCCGCACCTTACGTGTTCCCGCACATCTGTCCGTGTCCCCTAAAGACGCCCCTGGCGCGCGAGACCACAGCGACGGGGGCCGAGACGGTCGTGCGGCGCTGCACCGGCGAATTCGCCTGCCCATTCCAGCGCATCGAGCATCTCAAACATTTCGTCTCGCGCCGTGCCTTTGATATCGAGGGCCTGGGCGAAAAACAGCTGCAGATGTTCTTTGACGACAAGACGATCCAGGAGCCTGCCGACATCTTCAAACTTGCCGCCTTCGACGCGGCCTCGTTCAAAAAGCTCAAGGACCGGGAGGGCTTCGGGTCGCTGAGTGTGCAGAACCTGTTCGCCGCGATTGAGGCGCGCAGGCATATCGGGCTCGACCGCTTCATTTTCGCACTTGGCATCCGCCATATCGGCGAGACCACGGCCATGACCTTGGCGCGTGGCTATGGCACCGCGTCGGCCTTTATGGCGGCAATGCTGAACGTGGCGGCGGGCGACGCCGAAGCCATGACCGAATTGGATGACCTCGATCAGATTGGTAAGGCTGTGGTCGACGCCGCTGGGGCCTATTTCAAAGAAGAGCACAATCAATCGATCGTGCAGCGACTGCTGGCTGAACTCGATGTTCAGGACGCCGAGGCTGTCGTCAATGATACAGCTGTTGCCGGCAAGACCATCGTGTTCACAGGGGCCCTTGAGCGTATGACGCGGGATGAGGCCAAGGCCCAGGCCGAGCGGCTGGGAGCCAAGGTTTCGGGGTCGGTGTCGAAGAAAACGGATCTGGTCGTGGCCGGGCCAGGTGCCGGATCGAAGCTCAAGACTGCCGCTTACTTTGGCATCAGGGTGCTGACTGAGGATGAGTGGATCACCCTTATCGGCGGCTAGGACTGTAACCTTGTTGCACCTAAAGCCTGGCGAGGCATGGTTCGAGCACCTCATCAGGTAGAAAGCGCACCATGACCAAGACGTCGCTGATCGTCCTCGCCACTTTGATGGCCAGCACAAGTCTTTACGCCTAGGCACCGGCCGCCGCCCCTGCTCCAGCCGCCGCTCCGCCCCCTCGCCGCCGCGCGCCAAGGGTACAGCCGCAGCCCTGGCTGTCGAATCGGCCCAGTCCGCGCTCGCAGACTGTATGTCCAAGACCTACAAGGTTGCCGCCCTGGTGGTGGATAGTGCCGGTGTGCCGGTGGCGATGATGAACCAGGACGGTGCCGCGACCCGCACCCAAGATATCGCCAAGTCCAAGATCGCTACGGTGATGAAGTATAAGGTCGCCAGCGGCGTGATCGTTGAGCGTGCCAAGACGGATACCGCCCTCGCCGACGCCCTGAAGGCGGACCCCGCCATCGGCCAAGCCCGCCAAGGCGCGGTGCCGATCATGGTCAAGGGCGAGATGATTGGCGCTATGGCTGTCTCTGGCACCCCTGGCGGCGACAAGGACGAGGCCTGCGTCATGACCGGCCTGGCTAAGGTGCAAGCCCGACTGATGTAAAATCGACGGAAACACGACACTTGAACGGGCCGGCCCCAGGCTTGCTCGTTTTTGTAGGGGCGGTTAAAGCGGGGCGCAGACCTGTTCCAACCAGGCGCGGGCATCCGCACCGAGCTGCGGGCCGATCTCCGCCAACACCCTTGCGTGATAGGCGTCCAGCTGGGCGCGTTCCTCAGCCGTGAGCAAGCACACCGCGATCAGCTTGCGGTCGATCGGGGCCAGGGTCAGGGTCTCGAAGCCCAGCATGGCCCGTTCGCCGCCTGCAATCTCAGTGGGTTGGGTTACGACCTGTAGGTTTTCGATGCGAATGCCGTAGGCCCCGGTCTTGTAGTAGCCAGGCTCGTTGGAAACGATCATTCCCGGCTGAAGGGGTGCGCCGCCGGCCCGTTTTGAGATGCCTTGTGGTCCCTCATGTACGCCCAGATAACTGCCCACGCCATGGCCTGTGCCGTGATCGTAGTCGAGGCCCTGTGCCCATAGCGGGCCACGCGCAAGGGCGTCGAGCAAGGAGCCGGTGATACCGGCAGGAAAACGCACGCGGGCCAAGGCCAGGTGGCCCTTTAGAACCAGGGTGAACCGCTGGCGCATCTCCTCGCTCGGGGTGCCGATAGAGACGGTGCGGGTGACGTCTGTGGTGCCGTCGAGGTATTGGCCACCGCTGTCGACCAGAAGCAAGTCGCCGTCCTGGGCGGCTCGGCTGGTCTTGATGGTCGGGTGGTAGTGAACCACGGCCCCATTTGGGCCAGCACCGGCGATTGTGTCGAACGAGAGGTCCTTCAGGACCCCGGTGGCCTCGCGGAAGGCTTCCAATTGGGCCACTGCCGCCAGCTCCTCGATGGGGCCGTTTTGGTTGACGATCCAGTGCAGGAAATTAGTCAGGGCTGCGCCATCACGGCTGTGAGCGGCACGAGCTCCGGCAATTTCGACCACATTCTTGATCGCTCGCGGCAGGGCGGTGGGATCGGGCATGCGATAGATGCGGGCACCGGCTGTTTCGAGTTGGCTGAAATACCAGGCTGAGGACTGTGCTGGGTCGATGGACACGATCTGGTTGCTGAGCTTGGCCAGCGCGCCCTGAAGGTCGGACGGATCGCGCAGGGCGACATCGGCATCGAGCCATTTGGTCAGGCCCGGCGTGATCTTGGCCGGATCAAGGAACAGGTCGGCCGAACCATCCTTGCGCAGGATGGCCTGGCCCAGCGGCAGCGGTGAACGGATGACGTCTCCGCCCCGGATGTTGAACAGCCAGGCGATCGAGGCCGGAGCGGTGAGTACGGCGGCGTCTGCGTTCATCGCCAAACTGATCCGACGGCGCTTTTCGGCACTGGCCTCGCCCGAATACTGCAAAGTATGCGGCACGACAGGTGCTGCAGGCTGGGCCGGGCGATTGGTACCCCAGGCGGCGTCGAGCGGATTGTCAGACACAGCCATCATGGAGGCACCGGCCTTGACGGCCGCGGCCTCCAGCTGGGCTAGGCTGTCGGGGCTATGCAGGCGCGGATCGTAGCCTAGGACCTGGCCAGCCTTGGCGGTGGCTTCGATCCAGGCAGGAACGCCACCGTCCATCAGGTCTTTGATCTCGAACATGTCCTGATCGACCTGGGCCGGGGCCTGCAAAGCATAGCGGCCGTCGACAAACAGGGCCGCTTTGTCGGTCATGATCATGGCGGCACCTGCCGAGCCGGTGAAGCCTGTCGCCCACGCCAGGCGGTCGTTGGCGGCGGGCAGGTATTCGTTCTGGTGCTCGTCCTCGTGGGGGACGATGAACCCGTCCAGCCCCTGATCAGCCATGGCGCGGCGGATGAGCGGCAGGTGCCGTGGGCCGTAGGATGGGTCTGTCGTCTCATCAAAACTTTGGCGCATGTTTTACGAGATAGGCCCGGTCGCGCGGAATTTCTACTGTGGCACGATGCTTGGTCAGGGGCGGACCAGCACCAGCGCGGCCCATGCGTCGCGCAAAATGCGGTGGCGCAGGCGGAAGCCGCGCGAGGCGTAGGCGGCGAGGACCATGCGCTGTTGGGTGCGCAGCAACCCCGACAGGATGACATAGCCGCCCGGCCGAAGTGCACCGTGGATGTCTTGCGCCAAGCTAATGAGCGGTCGCGCCAAGATGTTAGCGAAGACCAGGTCGTAGGGCGCGTCGGCACGGATGCGGCGGTCGGAAAGGCCTGAGACATGGTAGAACCGGGCGTACGCGCGGTTCAGGGCGGCGTTTTCGTCGGCAATGCGCACCGATGGCTTATCGATATCGGTGCCGCGAACAATCGCCGAACCGGTACGAGCGGCGGCGATGGCCAGCAGGCCTGTGCCCGCACCCACATCAAGCACGCGATGGAAGCGGCGGGCTTTGAGCAAGCTGTCGTAGGCCATTAGGCAGCCGACCGTGGTGCCATGATGGCCGGTGCCGAATGCCGCACCGGCTTCGATTCGCAGCGCTACGGCACCGCCTGGTACGCGGCCCTTGTCATGAGCGCCGTAAACAAAGAACCGCCCAGCGCGCACTGGCGGCAGGCCGGAAAGTGCCATGGCCAGCCAGTCGGCATCTGCTAGCGGCTCGGCGACAACCGAGAGGCCGCCGCTGGTTTTGAGCGAGGCAACAATGCCGTCAGCCTCTTCATCGGTGGTTGGGAAGACGTCGATGCGCCAGATGCCCTTGTCCTCGTCTTCCTCGAGAATGGAATAGGTGGCCCCTTCGAGGGTAGGATTCTCGTCGATGGCGGCGGCAGCGGCCTCGGCGGCGCCGCGCGGGCCTTTAGCGATGATTTGCAGCGGTTGGCTCATAAGCGGGGGATAGCGGGTTCGCCGTCCATCGACACGAAAATTATGCGCGGACTTTGATGGGTCTGGTGGTCAGGTCGACGGATATGCAGTCCACACCCTGGCCGCAGCGCTGTGGCCGATGAGCGCTAGACCGAGTTGCAAATCCGGTGTGCCCGCAATTCAGCGAGCAATCCTTTAGGATTTTGCGGCGCTCTCCACGAAGCTATCGATGACCTTTTTCTCGCCGGCCTTCTCGAAAGCGACGCTCAATTTGTTGCCCTCAATGGCGGTGACGACGCCGTAGCCGAACTTGATATGGAACACCCGTTCGCCCCGGGTGAACTTGCTGGCCGTGGCCGCGGATGACACCGCTACCAAACGGCCCTCGCCCTCGATCGGCGCGGCTCGGCCACCGCCGGCGGAAAACCCACGGTCGCGTGCGCGCTGCCAGCCCGGAGATGCGTATCCCCCGCCAAAGCCTGGCTTAAAGCTGGGCTGATCGTCCCACCGATTGGTCTTCATTTCCATCCCAGGGCCGCCGCCGTAGTACCCCGTCTCGGACGTTGAATCGACATGGGCGGCGGGCATTTCATCGACGAAGCGGCTGGGCAACTGGGTCGTCCAACGCCCATAGACTTGACGGTTAGCGGCGAAGGACACCCGCGCCTGTTCGCGGGCACGGGTTAGGCCCACATAGGCAAGGCGGCGTTCCTCTTCGAGGCCCTTCTCGCCCTTCTCATCCATAGATCGCTGGCTTGGGAAGACGCCTTCCTCCCAGCCGGGCAGGAAAACCAATGGGAATTCAAGCCCTTTGGCGCTGTGCAGGGTCATGATCTGCACGCTGTCCTCGCCGGCGCCGCGGTCCAGGTCTATCACAAGGGCAACGTGCTCCATATAGGCCTGGAGGGTGTCGAATGTGGCCATGGACTGGACCAGTTCCTTGAGGTTCTCCAAGCGAGTCTGGCTGGTCGGGCCGCGATCAGCGCGCAGGGCATCGGTGTATCCGCTCTCCTCCAGCACCGCTTCCAGCAGGCGGGCATGGGGCAGGGTTTCGAGCTGGCCGCGCCAGCGGTCGATGTCGCGGATGAAGTTGGCGAGGCTGGTGCGGGTGCGGGCTGGCAGTTCGTCGGTTTTGACCAGCCCGCGAGATGCTATCAGGGCGGAAACCCCCTGGGTGCGGGCGAGGTAAAGCACCCGCTGCACACTGGCCTCGCCAATACCCCGCTTGGGTACATTGACGATTCGCTCGAAGGCCAGGTCGTCGTCTTCCGATAGGATCAGCCGCAGATAGCTGTGGGCATCGCGGATTTCGGCCCGTTCGAAGAAGCGCGGGCCGCCAATCACCACATAGGGAATCTGCAGCATGACGAAGCGCTCTTCGAAGGCGCGCATTTGAAAGCTGGCGCGAACCAGGATGGCCATGTCTTTAAAGCGACGGCCCTTGCGGCGCGCGCGCTCGATCTCCTCGCCGATTAAGCGGCTTTCGGCTTCACCGTCCCAGACACCCCGCACCTCGACCTTGTCGCCGGCGTCGCCCTCGGTCCACAGCGTCTTGCCCAGCCGGCCCTTATTGGCGGCGATAAGGCCGCTGGCCGCAGCAAGGATGTTAGACGTCGAGCGGTAGTTGCGCTCCAGCTTGACGACCTTGGCCCCTGGGAAGTCGCGCTCGAAGCGCAGTATGTTGTCGACCTCTGCCCCGCGCCAGCCGTAGATCGACTGGTCGTCGTCGCCGACGCAGCAGAGGTTGTGGCGCGTCTGGGCCAACAGGCGCAGCCACAGATATTGGGCGACGTTGGTATCCTGGTACTCATCCACCAACATGTAGCGAAAGCGCTGCTGGAAGCTTTCGAGCACGTCTGGATGGCAGGTAAAGATGGTCAGATTGTGCAGCAGCAGATCGCCGAAATCGCAGGCGTTCAGCGTGCGGAGACGCTCTTGGTAGGCGGCGTAGAGCGTCCGGCCCCGGTCTTTGTCAGCGGGCAGGGGGGCGAAGTGGTCACCTTCACCGGCGGGTAACCTGGCCGGGGTCCAGCCACGGTTCTTCCACTGGTCGATCACTCCGACGAAGGCGCGCGGGGTCCAGCGTTTGGTATCGACGTCGGCGGCCTCTAGCACCTGTTTGATCAGTCGTTCCTGATCGTCGGTGTCGAGAATGGTGTAGTTAGATTTCAGCCCCACCAATTCGGCATGGCGGCGAAGGATCTGGTTCGCTACCGAGTGGAAGGTGCCCAACCAGCGCAGCCCCTCTGACGACGGCCCGATCAGGTGGGCGATCCGCTCGCGCATTTCGCGCGCGGCCTTGTTGGTGAATGTGACGGCCAGAAGTTCCCACGGTTTGGCGCGGCTCGTTGCGAGGATGTGGGCCAGGCGGGTGGTTAGGACTCGGGTCTTGCCCGTGCCAGCACCGGCCAGGACCAGCACGGGTCCCTCCACAGCCTCGACCGCCGCGCGCTGTTCGGGATTGAGGCCGTGAAGATAGGCGGGCTCGGCGGCGGGAACGGTCGCGGACATGTGGCCTTAGGTACGGGTTTTGTTCCGCGATGCAAGCGGCGTGGTGCCGAGGCGGCTGGGCACCGCCACGGGCACCGCAAGCCGGCCGGCTGGCGTTGGATTCAAGCAAAAATACAGGAGATCTTCTCTCGCCCTATTGCGCAGGCGAGGCGTTGGGATCATGTTTACGACAGATTGTTGTCTCACACCCAACTGTCTGTGGATAAAATGAAAAAAAGTTATGTACTTCTGATATTTGCAGCCGCCGTCGCGACGGGCGCTACCGCAGAGCCTGTTGCGAAAGCGCAGTCGGTTAAGGCCTCGACCACGGAAATGCGCCGCATGTTGCGCGATCCCCAGGCCGAGGTTGCTGGTGAGTTCGATTGGAAAGCCTATTATCCTCAGGCGGCGATCAGCGCTGCGAAGGACGGCCAAGCCACCGTGCTTTGTGAGGTCAATGACGAACACCGGCTACGCAATTGTGACGTCGTTTCGGAAGCGCCTGCCGACTATGGATTTGGCCAGGCCGCCGTGCGCCTGTCGACAGACGTGACCCGTCTGGCCGAACGTGATGCCCGTGGCGCACCGACTGCCGGCGGCTGGGTGAAGCTGCAAATGAGTTTCAAGGTTCCAGAGTAGGCGACACGGCCTTTTTGCCGCGTCAAAACTAGATTTGAAATTACCCTAGCCAGCGCGTTAGGTATCAGCAGCCTAAGCCCTAGACCATGCCAGCGCCCACACCCGGCAGGCGCTTGCCAGCCCTCGACCCTCACGTCCATCGTCGATCCGCCCGACCAGAACCGCCAGGCTGACGCTTTCACGAGCGGCGGCGGTATCCAGCACGGCCCAGAACTCTGGTTCCAAGGCAAGCGAGGTGGCGTGACCCGCGAGGTTCAGGGAGCGTTTGCGCAGGCCTTCTCTCATTCGTCGTTGGGTGCGTCGCGCTTGGCGAAGTCGAGTTTACGGACCTTGCGTTCCGCTTCCAGCTGATCAAGCGCCTTCTGGGCCTTGGTGCGGCCAAATTTGAGACGGTTGCCAGCGGCACCCTTGGCGGCCTTGGTCTTTTCCTTGGCCTTTCGAGCCTGGGACAGGCTGATGATTTCGGCGCTCATGGCGGCTACTGTCCTGAACCCTGTTGCTAATCCCAGGCCTTTTGCTGATCTCGAAGACCGTCGGATCTTCGAGATCAGCGACCCGACGGACTGTGGTCGGGCCAATGTTGGCCAGGCGGACGTCTAAGGCCCGCCTGTTATCGCAGAGTTTTGCAGAACCGCTGGATACGCGAGCAGGCATCTTCAAGTTCGGCATTGCTGGTCGCGTAGGAGATGCGGAAGAATGGAGACAGGCCAAACGCCGCTCCGTGCACCACAGCGACGCCTTCCGCTTCCAGCAGCTCACCGGCGAAATCCTCGTCGGTCTTGATAACCGTGCCGGTGGGGGCGGTCTTACCGATGCAGCCGCGCGCTGAGGGATAGACGTAGAATGCGCCTTCCGGAGTGGGGCAGTGCAAGCCGTTGGCCTGGTTCAGCATGGAAACCACCAGATCGCGCCGGGCCTGGAACAGCTTGGCATTCGGCTTGATGAATTCCTGCGTGCCACTCAGCGCCTCAACCGCAGCCCACTGCGAGATCGAGCAGGGGTTGGAGGTGGTCTGGCTGATCATCTTGCCCATGGCCTTGATTAGGGGCTCGGGACCAGCGGTATAGCCGATGCGCCAACCGGTCATGGCATAGGCTTTCGATACCCCGTTCATGGTCAGGGTGCGATCGTAGAGCAGGGGTTCGACCTGGGCGATGGTCGTGAATTCAAAATCGTCGAAGATCAGATGCTCGTACATGTCATCGGTCAGGATCCAGACCTGCGGATGGCGCAGCAGCACATCGGCTAGGGCGCGTAGGTCCGCGCGCGTGTAGGCGGCACCCGACGGGTTGGACGGCGAGTTGAGGATGATCCACTTGGTGCGCGGGGTAATCGCTGCCTCAAGGGCATCGGGCTGAATCTTGAAGCCGTCGGCGTCGCTGGTCAGTAGGGATACCGGCGTGCCGCCGGCCAACATGACCATGTCCGGATAGGATACCCAGTAGGGTGCTGGCACAATCACCTCGTCGCCCGGGTTCACCGTTGCGACCAAGGCGTTGTAGATCACCGGCTTGCCGCCGGGGGCCACATGGACTTGGCTGGTCTTGTAGGTCAGGCCGTTTTCGCGCGCGAACTTGTCGACGATGGCCTGTTTGAGCTGCGGGATGCCGTCGGGGTCGGTGTATTTGGTCTTGCCGTCACGGATGGCCTTGATCGCCGCTTCCTTGATGTTGTCCGGGGTGTCGAAGTCTGGCTCACCGGCCGAGAGGGCGATGATGTCGCGGCCGGCCGCTTTCATTGCCCGCGCCTTGGCGCTGATGCCGATGGTTGCGGAAGGCGCGATGCGACGAAGGGCGGCGGATTCGGAAAACATGGAGACGACCCTGCAGTTTTGATGGCCAAGCTGGCCTTTCGGGAAGGCGAGAAGTTTACGCGCCGCTGCGCTGCGGCGCAACGTTGGAACCGACCGGTTTGGAAATGGATTTAGTATCGGCGTTCCCTGATTGACCAGTCCCTAGCCTGATTTGGAGTGATATATTCGCCTCTGCACCGGGAGCGTGTTGGCCCCAGTGCAGTCGTTGTCCGAGGTCGTGCTTGACCCCTTGACGCTGATGGGCGAGGCGTGGCGGCCCATGCGCCGTTTCCTCGACTTCATCATGACCATGAATGCCCGTGCCTGGCGCATGGTCGCGGTCGGCTTCTTGCTGTTCGGTGGGGTAGGGATCATCTTCCTGTTCGGCGCCAAGCTGCTGGGCTTCGATAGTGAGGCCACGGTCGAGCATTGGATGGCTGCGGCCCAAGGCCCCTGGGCTCTGCCCGTGGCCGTGGCCGCTTTCGCCGCTCTGGCGTTTCTTGGCGTGCCACAGATCGTGCTTATCGCCGGGGCGATGGTGGCGTTCGGGCCCGTGACCGGGATGGCCTATAGCTGGATCGGTACGCTGGTGTCGTCACTGGTCGGGTTTGGCCTTGGGCGGGCGTTCGGCACGCGGGTGCTGCAG
>CAISYT010000137.1 GCA_903889785.1 uncultured Caulobacterales bacterium | reverse complement strand
TCAGAGAGAAACTCCGATGGCTCACGACGACGGCGGATCGAAAATCCTAACCCCCACCCGCGCCTTGGCGGCCTTCGCCGCACAGCTCACGCCTGAGCAGATTCCGGCATCCGTCATGGATCGCACCCTCGACCTGTTCGTCGACTGGGCCGGTTCGGCAATAGCCGGTTCGCCGTCGCGCGCTGTACGCACGATTGCCGATTTCGCCAAGTTGATGGGGCCAGCGGACGGCCCCTCCGAGGTGCTGATCAACGGTGCCCGTACCAGCCCCTATTTCGCGGCCATGGTGAACGCTGCCGCCAGCCACGTGGTCGAGCAGGACGACCTGCATAATAGCTCGGTGCTCCACCCGGCGACCGTGGTGTTTTCGCCAGCCCTGGCCGTGGCCCAGGCGGTGGGTGCCAGCGGGCGAGAGCTCCTGACTGCCGCCGTCGCGGGATACGAGGTGGGTATCCGTGTGGGGGAATTCCTGGGCCGCTCGCACTACAAGGTCTTTCACACCACGGGCACGGCCGGAACGCTCGGCGCGGCCGCCGCCGTTGGGCGCTTACTGAAACTGACGCCGGAGCAGATGCTGCAAGCCTTTGGCTCTGCCGGAACCCAGGCAGCAGGCTTGTGGGAATTCCTACGCGACGCTGCCGACTCCAAACAGCTGCACACCGCCCATGCTGCCAGCGCAGGCCTAGCCTCGGCCTATCTGGCCAGGGACGGCTTCACCGGCGCACAAGCCATTCTTGAGGGCGCGCAAGGCATGGCCGCCGGCATGTCTACCGATGCCGATGTGGCCCGCCTGACCGCAGGGCTCGGAACCCGCTGGGCCACGGCCGAGACATCTTTCAAGTTCCACGCCTCCTGCCGCCACACACACCCCGCTGCCGACGCCCTGCTCAAGGCCATGCAGGATCATCATCTGGCCGCCTCCGACATCGCCCACGTCACCACGCTGGTGCATCAGGGTGCCATCGATGTGCTGGGTGCCGTGACCATCCCCGAAACCATTCACCAGGCCAAGTTCTCCATGGGTAGCGTTCTGGGACTGATCGCCAATGGTGGGGTGGCCGACCTGGCGCAGTTCGAAGGCGTTCTGGCGCGCGACGACGTGGCCAGTTTCCGCGACCGTGTGACCATGGCGCTCGATCCTGAGGTCGACGCCGCCTATCCCGCCCGATGGATCGGCAAGGTTATGGTCGAAACAACCGACGGCCGCCGCATCGAGGCTCGGGTCGACGATCCCAAGGGCGACCCGACCAATACCCTGAGCCGCGAGGAGCTGACCGCCAAGGCCCGTAGCCTGATCAGATTCGGCGGCCGCGCAGACGACGCTGTGCTGGTCGAACGGCTGTGGCATGTGGGCGCGCTAAACGCCATCGGAGCACTGACCTCGTGACGCCATCAGAGCGCATCGCCGCCGCCCGCACCCTACTGTTCGTTCCGGCCGACAGACCCGACCGGTTCGACAAGGCCCTCGCGTCTGGTGCCGATCTGGTCATCGTTGATCTGGAAGACGCCGTCGCCCCGGCCAACAAGGCTCAGGCCCGCGCCAATATTGCCGCCTGGCTCGACGCGACCAAGCCGGTCTTGATCCGCGTGAACGCCGCCGACAGCGCCGATTTCGCCGCCGATATGGCCCTGACCGCCCACATAGGAGTGATGGGCCTGGTGATCCCAAAGGCCATCTCAGGCACCGCCCTGGCTAACGTGGCCGCCACCAAACCGACCGTCGCCCTGGTCGAAAGCGCCGAAGGCGTCGTCGGCCTCGCCGCAATTGCCGCAACACCCGGTGTGGTGCGCCTAGCCATCGGTGCCATCGACCTCGCCGGCGACCTGGGTCTGGGGGCCGAAGACTCCCTGGTCGATCCGATCCGGCTACAGATGACCATCGCCTCCCGCCTATCCGGCCTGGCGGCGCCGATTGACGGGGTCACACCGACCTTCACCGACCTGGCACGCGTCAGCGCCGATGTTGCCCGCACCCGTGCGCTTGGATTCGGTGGCAAGCTCTGCATCCACCCCGCCCAGATCGCCTCTGTGCGAGACGGCTTTGCTCCGACCCTCCAGGAAGTCGCATGGGCCCGGCGTATGCTGGCCGCAGACGCGGGTAGCGGCGGGGCAGCGGTCTCCGTCGATGGTGCCATGGTCGACAAACCGGTCGTCGACCGGGCCCGTCGCATCCTAGACGCAGTCCGATGACCGACTATGGTGCCGAGCGCGGTAAGGGCCCCCGGCGCCGGAAATGGAAAACGATCATCGCCATCGCGGCGTTTGTCGTGATCACCCTGAGCGCAGTGGCGATCACCAATTTGATCTCCAAACACAATATCATCGCCGCCTCAACCGCCTCTGTGCAGGCCGACAAGGTCGTCGGGCTGCCCTGCCGCCCGGGTACGCCGCAGGGCGAGCTGGGCCGCGACGACGCCTGGATGATGTTCCAGTTCAACGATGCGCAATACGGGCGCCGCATCGGCCACGTCGATTGCGCGATCAGCGCCGACAAGGCCAGCCAGAGTGGCTTCAAGGGCGTGTGTCAGTTCAGCAGTCCGGCCGAGATCAAGGTCGTGCCGAAGAACGGCCCGCCGGTCTATTTCGAGACCGGCCTGGGTGTTGCGGCGACAACCATCGTCTCTGACGCCGGGGTGACGTGTATGATGGCCGGCAGCTTCCAATAGCCCCCTAGCCTCGCTCGAAACCTCCGCCTAACCTGCGCCACGAAGTGCTGGCCATGCTACCGCGATAGCCAAACCCGGGGATCGTCCAACCGATGTTCACGTCATTCTTCCCGCGCCCGAAATGGTTCTTCCTGTCTGCCGGATTGTGGATCGCGATCGCCGTCGGCCTTTGGTACATCGGTGGGCGACAGCTGGGTGCCTTGATCGGTCTGCCGCCAGCGGCAGAAAATGCGCCGCCGATCATCGGGCTACAGGTTTTCATCTCCCGGCCCTTCCTCTGGTTCTATATCTACTACGCCGTCTTTCTAGGCGCGTTCGCCGCATTCTGGCGGATCGTGTCGCCGCATCCGTGGTGGCGCTGGTCCATCCTGGGATCGGGCCTGATCATCCTCGCGACCTATCTCGACGTACAGTTCGACGTGACGTTGAATAACTGGCGCGGCCCGTTCTACGATATGATTCAGGCGGCCCTTTCCCATACGGCGAAGGTGACGCTAAGCCAGTTTTATGCCGGTGCCTTGTCTTTCCTCTGGATCGCCCTGGGCGGTATCACCTTGGCCGTGCTGAACCTGTTCTTCATCAACCACTACGTCTTCCGCTGGCGCAAGGCGATGAACCAGTACTACGTCGAACATTGGCAGAAACTGCGCAACGTCGAGGGCGCGGCCCAGCGCGTGCAAGAAGACACCATGCGATTTTCGACGATTACCGAGGACCTCGGCGTGAGCCTGGTCAAATCGGTCATGACCCTCATCGCCTTCCTGCCGTTACTGAACCGGCTGTCGAAGTCGGTCACGGAGCTTCCAATCCTTGGAACTGTCCCGCATGCCCTGGTCATTGCCGCCCTGCTTTGGGCCTTGTTCGGGACCGTGTTCCTGGCCTCGATCGGCATCAAATTGCCCGGCCTGAATTTCAAAAACCAGCGGGTGGAAGCGGCTTATCGCAAGGAACTGGTTTATGGCGAGGACAACGCCGATAGGGCCGCCCCGCTAACGCTGGGGGAGCTGTTTGGAAACGTTCAAAAGAACTATTTCCGCATGTATTTTCACTACGTCTATTTCAATGTCGGGCGGTACCTCTACCTGCAGGCTGACGTGATTTTTCCGTTACTGCTTCTCGGCCCAGCCATTGTTGCTGGCCGTCTGACCTTGGGCCTGATGCAACAGATCCTGACGGCCTTCGTTCAGGTCGGATCGTCGTTTCAGTACCTAGTCAACAGCTGGACGACGTTCATCGAGCTCATCTCGATCTACAAGCGCCTGCACGCTTTCGAAGCGGTGATCTACGAAAAGCCACTCGACACGATCGAGAGTCAGCCGGCGGTCTAACCGCCGGGGCGTGTTAGGTGGGCAAAATTCAGCGATCGGGCGACCGCCCGATCCCATCGCGCTCTAGCCCTTGCAAATCATGCCCAGAAGATAGGCGTCGTCCGAGCCGTCGGCAGGCTTAATCCAGGCCGCATCAGGGCTTTCGGCATGGGCATCCGCGCCGCGCAGGCCGTTGTTCTCGAAGAGGTCGGTCGCAAGCACGCGCCATGACTTGCCACCGCAATCTAGGTCGTACAGCGACTTGGTCGAGCGGTAGGGCTTGGCCGCGCCATTCTGGTTTTCAAAATACTCGTTGCGGATAAAGACGCGCTTGCCCGGACCGTCGGCAGCCATCCAGTAGATTGTGTGGTCCGCACCAAAGCTGAAATAGGTGTAGGCACCCTCATCGATGTTTTCGCGCGACCACATGCGGACCATGTTGCGCTCCATCTCGGTCGGGCCATCGACCTGCAGCGGTTTGTCCTGTGCTAGGGCTGGCAGGGCGATCGTCAGGCCAAGCACGGCAGCCAGATAGGCGCGTTTCATCATCGTCTCCAACAGATCCATGGCGGCGGTATTTAAGGGCACGCGAACTCACGCGCCACCCGTTTACATCGCGGTTAGACCGCCGGTTCCGGCGCGCCCTCGATGCGGGTATTGATCAGGTCGGCATCATAGTTACGACGCTTACGCGCCATCACAGCCCCGGCCAGGCTGATCGCCGCTGCCAAGGTCAGCCAGGCACCTGGCATGGCCTTGTTGCCGGTGGCCTCGATCAGGGCGGTGCAGATCAGCGGTGTGAAGCCGCCGAAAATCGCCGTCGCCAGGGCAAAGGCCACCGAGAAGGCGGCGGTGCGTACCTTGTGCGGCATCATTTCGGCGAGGCGCGGGATCATGCTGCCGTTGTAGAGGCCGAAGCTGGCGGAGAACCACAAAAGCACCGCCAGCAGCTTGCCGAAGCTCGGGTCTCTGGTGAGCCAGACCATGAAGGGATAGGCTGTCAGGATCACCACCGAAGGCACGATGAACAACATCTTCTGACGCCCGATCCGGTCCGATATCATGCCGCCGATCGGCAGCCAGATGAAGTTGGACAGGCCAACACACAGGGTCACGACCATCACCCCGAACGCGTCGAGTTTTAGCGCCTCGCGGCCGAATGTCGGCGTGTAGGCGGTGATGACATAGAAGGTGGTGGTGGTGGCGATCGACATCATCATGCCCATGCCGACGAGCTTCCAGTTCTTGCCCACCAGCTTGAATACCTCGGCCGTTGAAGAGGCCTTTTCCATCTTGTTAAAGGCGGACGTCTCCTCCAGCGAGCGACGCAACCAGAGGATCACGGGGATAATGAAGCAGCCGACCAGCAGCGGTACGCGCCAGCCCCACAGCTTCATTTCCTCAGGGCTCACGAAGCCTGTGAGCACCACGCCGAGCAGCGCAGCGCAAATCACCGCCACCTGTTGGCTGGCCGACTGCCAGGAGGTGTAGAAGCCGCGGTTTCCAGGGGTGGCGATCTCCGCCAGATAGACCGACACGCCGCCTAGTTCCACGCCAGCGGACAGGCCCTGCATCAGCCGCCCGATCACGACGATGATCGGGGCGGCAATGCCAATCGCCGCAAAGCTTGGTGTGACAGCAATGCTCAGGGTGCCGAAGGCCATCAAGCCTAGCGTGAGGATCAAACCAGCCTTGCGGCCATGACGATCTATATAGGCCCCCAGAATGATTGCGCCGAGCGGACGCATCAGAAATCCGGCACCAAAGGTTGCCAGGGACAGCATCAGCGAGGCGAACTCACTGTCGGTCGGGAAGAAGGTCTGGGCGATGTATTTGGCGTAGTAGCCGTACACCATGAAGTCGTACATCTCGAGGAAGTTGCCGCTGGAGACACGGACCACCGCTTTGATGTTCTTGGATCGCTCAGATTGGTCCAACGACGTCTCTCCCCTGATTTACCGGCACCGTTCCGTCCTAGGGCGGCGTCATTTACTGCCCCGCCCAGCACGCGGCGCGCTAAAGCGTATTCATGCTCTTGAGCGGCAAGTGGACATGAATTTAGGGCCCCACGCAACCCTGCGCCGCGGCCCGCCGGAGAACGCTATTTCGTCCAATGCAGCAGTTCGCGCGAAGCAACCGTAGCCCCGTAGATATTGCCCTTGCCGTCCGCAACCAGACCCTCGGCACCGCTGCCACCTTCGGCGGTCGAGGGGTCGGGAATGAAGGCGGTTACCTTGCCATCCTTGGCGCTGCCCACGCGGATACCGCGGCAGCCGCTGGCGACGGGCGAGCCGGTGTCGGAAACATAGAGGATATCCTTGGCGTCGATAAACATGCCTTGCGGCATGCCGAACTGCTTCCAGGTGTCGAGCAACTTGCCGCCCTGATCGAAGATGAGCACCCGGCTATTGTTGCGGTCGGCTACGAACAACCGACCCTTAGAATCAAAAGCCAGGGCATGTGGGCCCAACATCTGATCAGGGCCGGCGCCCGGCGTTCCCCACGACTTGATCAGTTTGCCGGTCTTGTCGAACTTATCGATGCGCGAATTGCCATTGGACGGGGCGTGGCCCTCGGAGACGAAGATGTCGCCGTTCTTGGCGACAGCGACCGAGGTCGGCTGGTCGAACTGATCAGTGGCCTTGCCGGCCATGCCGGCCTTACCCAGCGCCATCAGCACCTTGCCGCCCTTACTGAATTTGATCGCCTGCTGGCCTTTGCCGTCAGCGGACTGGTCGTCGGTGATCCAGAGGCTGCCGTCCTGGTTCACCGTGATGCCGTGCGGCTGAGCGAATAACCCCGAGCCCCAATTCGAGATGACCTTGCCCGTTGAATCGAACTGCATCACCGGCGCTAGGGTCGAGCCGACGCAGGTGTTGGCCCCGCAGCGCTCCGCCGCCCAGACATGGCCATCGGCACCGATACCAAGTGCGCTGGTCGAACCCAGCTTGCGGCCCTCAGGCATTTTCGCCCAGCCG
>CAISYT010000136.1 GCA_903889785.1 uncultured Caulobacterales bacterium | reverse complement strand
TGCTGTGAATCCGGCGGTGGCCAAGCGCGAACCGGTAACAACCACTTCATCAACCGCAGTGGCCGCAGCATCGGTTGCGGCGGTTTGGGCGTGGGCTATGCCGCTCAGCGTCAGAGCCAGGACCGAAGCGGTCAGCAGATAAGACCCGCGGGTCATCTTCATGGAAATTTCCCCCAAAAAAAATCTATCCGACCGTCAGGAGATGGAGCCTACCATCGTGAGCTAGCCAGTTGCGGAGTCTTTAGGGCCAACGATGATACCTTTGGATTGTCGTAAAACATCATTTTTGTGAGTTATTTTGCCACTATTATTGATTTAATTGAGATTTTTATGAACTTTAGACCGGATGGGCAGCAAAAAGTCTGCCTGCGTTTCCCTGGGGCCACAGTCTCGGGCTGACTTGCGGTCGTGGATCAGACCGACAGTCATGCACCCGGATCTTAATCGATGAAAATCTGCCTCAAAGCTATGTTCATGGGTACGGTCGCGTGTTGCAGTTAGGCGGAGTGATCGGTCGCTAAAACACTATAAGCCCTTTGAGTGCGCGGTCAGTCCAAAGCTTAGATGGATTGTCGAGTTCGCCCGTGCCGGGGCGGACGAAGATTTAAGGTAAGTTTCTTGCGCGGGCAGGGTGCGGAACAGCAGCGTGGCGGACCGGCCACCCGGTCATACGACTTAATGACTCTGGCCAATGCGCCGCAGCAGCAGCGCAGCTTTGACCCATCGATCCGCATATTGAACGCCGCCGAACGGGTACTGCAGCGCGATGGGCTGGAGGGCTTTACCATCGCGGCCCTGCCTCGGAGGCCGATGTCTCAGTCGGCGGACTGTACGGCCGTTTCCAAAACCGCGACGAACTGGTGCGCGCGGTGCAGAACGAAATCATCAGCCGCCTGGGCCGCGATATGAGCGCGGTGCTGACCGAGCGTTTCGATAGCCTAACCGCCATGCTCGATCGTTTCGTGACAGAACTGATCGCCTGGCATGGCGACAATCGCAACCTACTGATCGGCAAGGGGTCCGAAGAGGCCGCCAATGCGTGCGGGGGCGTCGTCACCCTGGCCTTGATTGGGTCAGCAAGACGGTTCGAGCGTGAAATCAAATACCCGGACCCGGAAATCGCGCTGCGGTTCGCGGTGCGTGCGCTGTTGGCCAGCGTTGCCCGCAACCGGCTGAGCAATCCCGCCATGAGCCATCGCTTCATTCCATAGCCGACGCTTTCGGATGAAATGCGGGTTTTCGCTGAGCGCTATCTTTGTGCGCCCGAACGACTGAACCAAGAGACCTAGGGCAGGTTCGCCCCGGTGCCAGAGGTCCGATAGACGTTGGGTGTTAGACCGGTCCATTTGCGGAAAGCGCGATAGAAGGCACTGGGATCCTCGTATCCGAGGTCCTTAGCGATCTCGGCGATCGGCTGGCGGGTGATACTCAAAGCATCCATGGCCAGTTCCTGGCGCACACCATCTTTGAGCCGCTGATAGGAATTGTTGGCATTATCGAGACGCCGCCGCAGGGTGGAGGGCGTCGTATTGAGCGTCGCGGCCAGGACCTTGAAGCTGGGCCAAGAGTTCGGGGCCGTGTCGCGCAACCGCTGCCAGATGCGGCCAGGCAGGCTGTCGCAATTACGGTACTGGGTGAGAAGGTCGCGCGGTGACCGTTGCAGAAAATCCTGCATCTGGGCCTCGTTGCGGTGCGGGCGCATCGCCAAGAACTTGGCGTCAAAACTGATGCTGGATTTCGATGCGTTGAACTGCAGACGGTCGCAGAACAGCCGCCTGTATTCTGCAGCCGCGACCGGCTCGAGCCCGCGGAAAGTTGCGCGGTCGACCACAACCCGCCGGTCAACAAGCCAGGAACAGAACCCGGTCAGCATCAGGAATACCGTGAGGTAGAACAGCGGCGGGCGGCTCTCGCCCATCTCGCCCAATTCGATCCAGGCCTGTCCGTCACGCCGAACCAGTTGACCGTCGAAGTCCGACAGCATGACACCTAGAAAACGGAGCGAGCGCTCAACGGCATCTTCCAAGGTGACACTGCTCAGCGCTGCTTGGCACAGCACGGCGAAACTGCCGTTAGGCATGCCCCGGGAGTCCAAACCGAACAGTTCATCGCCGGTGGCAGCGGACAGGCCGCGCCAAGCCTGGCAGAACTGATCGAGCGTCACCGTCGACGACGCAGCCCGCTGGAGTTCAGGTGCGATACCGGCCTGGGCCAAAACCTCGTCCGCGCGCACGCTGGGAAGCTTGGCAGCATCGATGGCGTCAATAATAAAACAGAACGAAATACGCGTCTCTGCACTGCTGTCATTGATCCGGGCCGAATGCTGCACATCGGCAACGGGCTCGTCTCGCAATGGCGGTGTTGCCGGGAGCGATGCCTCGAATTTCGGCGCGACCAACGTCACCGATTCTGTCCACTTTTGTGCCAGTTCGAGCCGAGCATCATTTAAAATCGTATCCGAATTCTTATTCGTATAATGGCTGAAAACAGCCTGAATGCAAACGATTGACGTAGCTCAAAGCGCGCATGACTCCAAAGTGCCACCCTCATGACTGTCAGAATAAGCCACCTTAATTGAATGATTTTGCCATTTCGTAGTCAAGGTCCCCACTTAGGAATGGCGACGAGCCTGACGCTGGGATAAGGGGGGCCTTCAGGGTGGGCCCTTGTCCAAAACCCGTCTAAAAAACACACGCCGACTTAAACGGCGTTAGCGAGAGGACGCTCCGATGAAGACTTTCATGACCTTCCTGGCCGCCGCCGCGATCACAGTAACCGCCGTCCCCGCCATGGCCCATCACAACGCCAACGCACAGTACGATAACTCCAAGGAGTTCTCGGTGTTGGGTACCCTGACCGAATTCCGCGACATCGCCCCGCACGCCCAATGGCGGGTCACCTCGGTAGATCCGGCTACAAAAGCTCAGAAGGCTTGGGCTTTCGAAGCGCTGGGTGCCAATGGCCTGCGCCGGATGGGCGTGGCTGTGAAGACCGACTTCAAGGTCGGCCAAAGCTACACCTTTTTCTATACGCCGGCCCGCGATGGGTCGAATTCCGGCTTCATCACCGCCGTCGTGATCAACGGCAAAAAATATCAGATGGTTCGCCTCTAGCGGACCACAACGCCACCCGATGAGGGAGCGTTGGGCGGCCCGACAGGAATATGGACTTGAGCCAGCCCCATAAAACGGGCGACATTAGACCGTCCGGTAACAACCCGATAAGACGGTGACGAAACGAACAGGGGGAATTTCCATGGCAGGGGCTAAGCAGGCCGCAGAACAAAAGAAGCCGCACATGGGGCTTGTGGTTGGCGCATCGGCCGCCGCCAGCGCCTTCGAGTGGTATGACTTCTATATCTTCGGCACCCTGGCCCAGGTGATCTCGGCCAAGTTCTTCACCGGACTGCCGCCCACCGCCGGCTATATCGCCGCCCTGGCCCTGTTCGGCACCGGGTTTGCTTTCCGTCCGCTGGGGGCCTTGATCTTTGGCCGCGTTGGCGACCTGCTGGGCCGCAAGAGCGCGTTTCTGATCACCGTCATTATGATGGGCGGGGCGACATTCGCTATCGGCCTGCTGCCAACCTTCGAGCAGGCGGGGATTACCGCCTCGCTGCTGGTGATCTTGGCGCGCATCATTCAGGGCACAGCGCTGGGCGGCGTATACGGCGGTGCGGCGATCTCGGTGGCCGAACATGCGCCGCAGGGCGTGCGCGGCTACCTTGGCAGCTATGTGCAGACCTCGGCCCCGATCGGCCTGCTGGTCGCCCTTCTGATGATCCTTTTCCTGCGCACTGTGCTCGGCACTGAGGCTTTCGACGCCTGGGGTTGGCGCCTGTGCTTCCTGGCCTCTTTCGGCCTTCTGGCCATCTCTGTTTTCATGCGTATGAAGATGACCGAGAGCCCGCTGTTCGCTCAGCTCGAGGGCGAAGCTCAGGGTGAGGATACCGGCGTCTCCAAGGCGGTCTATTCGGAAACCTTCGGCAAGTGGCCCAACCTCAAGCTGGTGCTGTTGGCCTTCTTCAGCATGATGTGCGCCCAGGGCGCGGTTTTCTACACCGCCTACTTCTACGTTCAGGTCTTCCTGGAAAAGTCCCTGAAGATCGACCCAAAGATCAGTGGCAGCCTGATGATGGGCGTCGTTGCGCTTAGCGCGCCGCTCTACATTCTGGCGGGTTGGCTGTCCGACAAGATCGGCCGCAAGCCGGTCATGCTAGCCGGTATGATCATTGGCGCGGTCTTCTACTTCCCCGGCTTCCACGCCATGGAGGCCGCAGGCAACCCGGCCTTGGCCAAGGCATCTATCGCTGCACCCGTCGTGGTCTACGCCGACCCCGCTGACTGCGCACTTCAGTTCGACCCGATCGGCAAAACACAGTTCAAGTCATCTTGCGACATCGCCAAGAGCTTCCTGGCCAATGCGGGCGTTTCCTACAAGAACAAAGCCGCGCCTGCCGGCACCCCAGCCTATATCGAAGTCGGCACAACCAAGGTGCAAGCGGTCAGTGCGATTGGCCAGTCCGCGCCCGAAACCATCAAGACCAAAGCTTTGTTCGAGACACCGGCCAAGGCGGCCCTGGTCGCAGCCGGCTACCCAGCCAAGGCCGACAGCGCCCAGATCAACAAGCCGCTGTTGTTCGGCCTGATGTTCATCATGGGGATTGCAGCAGCCTTGCTCTACGGACCGCTGGCCACCGCGGCCATCGAGCTGTTCCCAACCAAGATCCGCTATACGGCCATGTCGGTACCCTATCACGTCGGCGTGGGCTGGATCGGGGGGTTCCTGCCGGTGACAGTGTTCGCCATCGTCTCTGGCACGGGCGATATCTTTGCCGGCCTCTGGTATCCGTTCATCTTTACCGCGATCAGCTTGGTGGCGGCGCTGTTCTTCCTGCCCGAGACCCGCAAGCGGTCACTGGACTTCTAGTCCAACCCGCAGCCTCGATACGGCATCAGCCCGGCGCCCTTGCGGTGCCGGGCTTTTTGCTGGCCGCACCACAGCAAGCGCCAGTGCGGGTAAGGGACGGCGCTGGTAAGCCGAGGCTTGGTTGCCCTGCCGCAGCACCCGGAAAGGCAACGCTCAGCTCGTGCCGACGAATGGTACAACCGGCGATCTTGGGCGGCGGCTGTCTCGCAAGCTGCGCCAGATGCGCGGTTGGCAGACATGAAAAAGGCGGCACCGTATGACGGAGCCGCCCCAATCATTTCTGCCTTAACTCCGAATGTCGTTCCCGATGTCGGCGATCAACCGGTGCCGAGCGTTGGCAGGAAGCGGCCCAGAATGATCACAGCTGTCCACAAGAACAGGGAGAGCCCGGCGACGACCCGGGTGTCCATCGCGGGCGTCTCGCCCGCCGTCAGGTGCTCGATCTTCTTGCGCTCGACCAACTCGAAATAGAGCACGTTCAGCCCGGCGAGCAGGACGAACACCATCTTCGCCCGAAACAGCGGGTTCTGATAATAGTTGACCGGGTTGGAGAAGAAGAAGCCGATCCCGCTAAGCAGATTGATGGCGAAGCCGATTATGGCCCAGTTAGTGAACTTAAGAACACTACGCAGGTTGCCGATCTTCAACACCCCGATCAGCCGCAGGTCGACCAATAGTAGCGAGCCGAAGAGCACGCACAGGCCCACAAAGTGGGTGAATTCCAGAAAGCTGAACATCCAGGGGATGTCGCGGACCGTCTGACCTATCCAGCTGGCCCGGATGGTCTCTAAAATCACCGTCTCGTTCATGAACTTTCCGCCGCGCTAGTAGCTGATCGTGTAGGCGATGATGCGGCCCGACAGGATTGCCGCAATCCACAGCAGGCCCGTGACCAAGGCCAGGACTTTGATCTTCACCGAGGCCGCTTCGCCGTCGCTCAACATCGCTCGTTCCCGTTCGACCGAGCGCGAGGTTAAGAGCAACCCAACACCGCCCAGTACGATGAAGGTGAGCTTCAGCAGGAACGGCACGTTTTTCATCAGGTTGACGCCGTTGGCCGCGAACAGCGCGGCACCCGAAAGGGCGTTGAAGAAGAAGCCATACTTGGCGATGGTGAAGAGTTTGTCGAAGATGTTCAGCGACAGATCGCGGGCAAAACCCAGCAGCCGGGCACACAACATCAGGATCACCCCGGCAACGATGCCCATGCCAACCGCATGCACCGACAGCGTGATGTAATAGCCGTACGTCTCAGACGAACTGACCCAGACGCCTACCGGCGAATTGGCCAACCACTGCAAAAACTCCATAGCGCCCTCTAGGTTCTATTCGCCGGCCGACCCCGATACTTGCGTCGCCGCTGCCGTCAATCCTAAGCCTCGACGATAATGCAGCCCAGGTCGACATTAGCCATAAAACTAGGCGGCGACGCCAGCCTAGACTATAGCCCGCGGCTTCATTTCCGTGGACGAACTTGCCACTAAACGCAGCCTACGCGGCCAAACTTTCGAATCTCACCAACCGTTTGAATTTTTTGCCCTCGCGCCAGCGCATCGTTCGAACGTAAAAAAACGCGAATTGGGACCGCGGACGGGATTGCTGGACTTTCCTTTCTCCCCCATAAAACTGCGGCTGGAAAACAGCTTAAACGAGTTCTTCGGCAGGAATTCGGCAAAGGGGGATTGAAGTGAGTGCAGTTGTGAAAGTCGCAGGCTTTCGGAGCTTGATCCTGACCGCGGTGGCGGGTGTTGTCGCCATGGCATTCGTAACCACGCCGGCCTTAAGCGCGCCTTCTGAGCCGCCGGTCGTGCTGCCCCCTCCGGCGGTGATCCCGCCGCCCTTTCCCTTCCCTTCACCCGACAAGCTGGCCGTGCCCGGCGAAGGGGCTCGCGGGGGTTGGAGTTGCACGTCCTCTGGCTACGCCACGCCACGCTATGGCTACAACGGCCGCAACGCCGACGGCCCCGCGCCCGTAGAGGCGGCCAGCCCCTGCACCCCGCCCGAGGTCAACGCCGTTCTGGACGCGACCGGCATGGCGCGCGATGGCCGCGTGGTCTTCAGCTACAAGAACGTCATCGCCTTGCAGTTCAAGGCCAAGGGCAGCTTCGCGATCAACGGAACCAAGCTGGAAAAGGTCGACGATTTCCAGCTGCAGGGTGACTACACCAAGCCGGCGGCGCGGCTGTTTTTCAGCCGCGGCGACAAGACCGAAATCCGGGTGTCGAACGAAAAGCTGGCGTGGACGGAAGCGGCCGAAGGCGGCGAAGCGACCCCGATGAAAAATCAGGCCGCGGTCGCTCGCGAACAGGAGATCCTGCTCAAGCTGACTCCGTTCGGTGCACTGTGGTCAGTCATTGAGGCCGAAGGCCACGCTAAGGTGTCCAAGGACGCCTCGGGTGCCACGGTCCTGTCCGGCGTATCGCCTTATGACGGGTTGAACGTATCCATCACGATAAACAAGGACGGCCAACCCGGTTCGGTTACTGTTAAGGAAGGCGGCAACACCTACGGTGCCACTTTCTCAGGCTATCAGGGCACGCCTAACCCCCAGAAAATCGATTGGGAGCCTTTCGTACACCTCTGGTTCCCGAACAAGATCGTCTGGACCAAGAACGGCAAGCCCTTTGGTAACTTCGATATCTACGGCTTTTTCTCAAACCCGTACGTGATGTTCCCCGTGCCCGCCAATTTGAAGGTGGCCTCGAAATAGGCACAGCACGACTTAACAGTCGCTCCGGGGCCGGTACCGATAACCAAATTACCCTTAAAAGCAGACTCTTGGCCAGTGGATTAGAAACCCGGCCCACGACAATAGAAGGATAATAGGTAAGATGAAGAGCCTGAAGATCGCCCTCGCCGTCGCCGCCCTGGCGTTCGCCGCGGTTCCGGCCCTGGCGCACCACAACGCCAACGCGCAATACGACAACTCCAAAGAAACCTCAGCTGTTGGCACCCTGATGGAAGTGCGCGACATCGCGCCGCACGCCCAGTGGAAAGTGACGGTCACCAACCCGACCACCAAGGCGCAGACCTCTTGGCTGTTCGAGGCCATGGGCAACAACGCCCTGCGTCGCCTGGGCATCGCCGTGAAGACGGACTTCCGTCCAGGCCAGCAGTACACATTTTTCTACACGCCCGCCCGCGATGGCTCGAACATGGGCTTCATCACCGGCGTGACCATCAACGGAAAAAAGTTCCAGATCGTCAAATTCTAGGCAGCAAAAGCCCAGGCAACGGCGACGATGAAATCGGGGAGTATGGACGTGAGCAAAGCGAGTTGGCTGGCCCTCGGGCTGTCGATGACTGTGGTGGGGGCGACAACCACGGCCTTGGCCCAGGCACCGGCGGCAGCACCAGCGGCAGCGGAGGCACCCTATGCGCCGCCGACAAAACGCATCACGCCCGGCGAGGGCGCGGCCAAGTTCGTTTCGAATGCGGACACCCCGCGCCGTCCTGACGGCAAGGTCGACCTGACGGGCGTCTGGACTGGAAACCCAAGTTGGGGGGCGCCGCAACACGATCTGCGCCACCCTGGCATGCTGGAATCAGACCAGATGCTCCCGCAACGCGCATCGCAGTGGAATAAGCCCCACTACAAGCCTGAGTTCTGGCAGAAGGTACGCGATCTCGACTTCAGCCGCATCGATGTCGACCCAAGCTACAACTGCAGCCCCAACGGCGTTCCGCGGGCCGGCCCGCCCATACGCATCATCCAGACCGATAAGGACGTGGTGATGCTATACAACGACTTCATCCGCGTGGTTCCCACCGACGGTCGCGAGAGGGATCCGACCGATTCCGATCAGTCTACCTTCTACGGACTGCCGCTCGGACATTGGGAAGGCGACACCCTGGTTGTTGAATCGATCGGTTTTAATGACCGTACCTGGCTTCAGTTCATCGGTTATTTCCACACCGACCTGATGAAGGTGACCGAGCGCTTCACGCGCAAGGGCAACGCCCTTTACTATAATTGGACAGTGGATGATCCCGACGTGCTGGCGGAGCCCTGGACCACGGACATGACCGTCAAGATCCTCAATCCGGATCCCAAGTTCCGCATGAACGAACCGTCGGAATGTGATCCGCTTCCGGGCATCCCCGAAGTCGATCCGTACAACCGCGGCTGATCGATCTTCAATTCAAAAGAAAGGGCCAGGCGAAAGCCTGGCCCTTTTGCATTGCGGCTTCATCAGAGTGGGAAAAGCACCGCGTCGGCACCCCTCCCCCGCAGCCTATTTAAGGCTGCGGCAAGTGAAGTTCTCAGCCTTCTTCCAATCACCCGTTCCGGTGAAGTGCGGATAGGTCGGATACGGGCACATCGGTCGGGTCGCGACGACCTGCGGATTGGTGCCCGTAGTGTAGCTGGTCGCAGTCAGGGTTCCCGGTGCAGTGCCCTTATCGACCCATGCGTCCAGGGCCCCCAGCAGGTCGACCTTGTCAGCCACCGGCGAGTTGTCGACGGTCGGGGCGCTGCCGATATGGCTGACGCCCGGGCTGACATAGAGGCGTGTGAACTGCTGCGCCTTGGCTGGGCCAACCTTGCGGGTCATGTTGTCGTAGTACTCGAACACGCCATAGGGCGAGACTATATAGTCGCCGGTGTTTTCCTTCATGATGAGCTTGCCGCCACGAGCGGCGAAAGCCGAGATGTCCGGGTTGGTCATGTCCAGCAGCTTGGACACCTCCTGGATGCGCGCCCGGTACTTGGCCATATCGAGTTGACCTCTAAAATTGGGATCGCGGGCGATCGCGAACCGCACCACGCCGGGACCCAGTCGTTCCCGGCCGAGATCATCCGGTGCCACAGGGGTCTCACCCATGATCCACGGGTTTACGGAGAAGGTGTTTCCCTCAGCACCGACTGACATGGGCTTGGCCTCCGTATAGCCATTCGCCAAGGCAAATCCGTACTTAATCGGCGTGCGCATCGAGGCAACCAACGCCACCTGGGCATCCGATAGGCAGGCGTCGCCTTCCTTGCCGTCAGGACACCGCAGAGCCTTGGACTCCAGCAGCGCATGGCAGCCGACGTAGCGGGAAATGATCCCGTCCTCGACGCCGTCCAGCTTATCGCACTTGTCGAGCGCCTGCCGCTGAACCAGCTTCAGCTTCGCGTTGCTGAGGAACCCGCCACCGCGGGTCGCCAGGTCGAAGTAGCGCTGGTTGGCCATGAACAAGCCGATCCAATGCTGACCCGGCACAGTGGCAACCACACCATCGTAGTCCTTGGGGAACCGTTGCACGGCCGACATGGCTTCGCGCCCACCCTCGGAGCCACCGAAGTAATAGACCCGCGCCGGCCGCTTGCCGTAGCGCATGGCCATCACGGCCGTTGCCGCGTCATAGGTCTTCTTGTAGGCGGCGTAAGCGTAGTTGGTGAACTCCTCGTCATTGAGCATGAAGACACCGATGTCGGGCTTCAAGTCCGGGTGACCCGAGTCCGTTCCCATGGTCGCATAGCCTTGTGCGATCGGAACCGGTGTAACCGGTGCCTGGTCGCGCAGCGGACCAACCGCCGTCACCAGAGTGCCATTCATGCCACCACCGCCGTACTGCACGGCCTTGCCGTTCCATTCCTCCGGCAGGTTGACCTGGAACAGGATCGCGTGGGCCTTGGGATCGATCGGTGCCATCTCGCCCAACACCTTGCAGTAGGAAGGCATAGCACCAGCAGCCGGGATTACGTCAGCAGAGGTGATATTCACGCCTGAGATTGGCAGGGCGACCGCCTCCTTGGGGATCGCGGCACCCTTAAGCGTGGCGCAGGCCATCTCGGCCTTGGCAGGCTGAACGCCGCCGATCAGGGCGCAGGCGAGCGCCATGGCGCTGACCGTGGAAAGCCCGATGTAGGTCCGGCGCGCCGGTGAAACCTGATGACTGTGGCCCACTAAAATTTCCTCCTGTTGCGGCCGTTCCTCCGGCCTCGTTCTCACACCAATGTCGACGGTCGGATTGCCCATATATATCGGGAGCCCAAACTCTGAGCTTGAGCTTATAGCACACCGGTACACGTGGAAGAGATTGCGAGCCGCGCAATGACGCAATTGCAGCTCTTCTGCCGTCGCAAGACCAAAACCCAAGGCCTTTGAGCAGCGGCTTACGCTGCCCGGCCGGATCCAGGTCCAACGACCCATCGATCATGAAACACCGCAAAATAGTGGATCCTTCCGAAGCGCACTCCCCTGAGCAGACGGCGCACGTTGCTTTACATTGAGATGCTGCCTAGCAATGATCCAGGGCAATTCTGATCCAGAGACCAGCGATAATAGCCGACGTTAGCCAACTGACGAGCCTGATGCGGCTGGCCATTGATCGGCTGCAAACCGCCTAACTGATCCCGGCGCAGATCAGCCAACCGAGCACGCGGCTTAGCATAGCGAGGCACTCAATCACGGCCTGGTCAGGCCTCAAGGGCAGTGACTAGGCCACCCAGGCTTCGGGCGGTGCGGCCTTGACGCTAGGCAGCCGGATATCTAGCGACGACACCCGGTAGAATACCTACTTCGCGTCTGGGGTGGTGTAGTCGGCTTGCAGGTTGACCCGCTTGCCGCCGACCAGAACGCCACGGACATAGCCGGTCGGTGAACCGTCACGCGAGGTGTTGAACCACACCGTGAAGTCCTTACCCGGGGTCATGTCTTCCTTCATTTTCAGACCCGAACGGCGCAGATTGCCGGGGCTTGGGCCTTCCAGGCTGTACTTGGTGGTGGAGCCGTTCGGGTTCTTCACGATGAAGTACCAGAAGCTGTGCGGCTGCACGTTATCCAGCTTGGCCAGGGTGCCGGTGATCTGGGCTTCCTTATCGATATCGAACTGGGCATTGACTGCGTGGTGCGCTGAAGCGGCTGTAGCCAGGCCCAAGGCCATCAGGCCAGCGGTGGTGATAGCGATAACCGTTTTCATTGCGTTCACTCCTGTTGCTTTTATATACGCAGCGGATTTTCTTAACCCTTACGCCAGTTCAGCCCCCCATTCCAGGGGCCACGGCGCTTCAGCGGCGCTGCGCCGATGGGTCAATCTGCCATTCCGCGCCAGACCCAGCTTGCGCCGTGGCGACGAAAGCGCTATCCCGCCGCCTCGCCTTCAAGGCGGTGCGCGCCCGTAGCTCAGCTGGATAGAGCATCAGACTACGAATCTG
>CAISYT010000135.1 GCA_903889785.1 uncultured Caulobacterales bacterium | reverse complement strand
TCCGACAGCAGGCGCTGCAAGCTGGTTTCCCCGATGGGTCGCACAAACCGCCGCGCCCATTTGGCAATCTGACCGTCGGGATCAGAGTGAAGCAATTGGATCGCTTGCAGCAGGTCGGGGACATCATCGTTATTGTAGAGAAAGGTTTTCCCGTCGGGGAAATCGCCCGCGTCGGTATAGGCGTCCGTGAAAGACACCAGAGGCGAATGCTCAAGGGTGAAGCGGGCCTCAAAGCTGAGTTCGGTCGAGCGGCCGGTAAACTTCGCAATATCAACCCAGTTTCCGAGCACATCCTGCATGTGCCGTATCTGAGCCGCGACGGGTGTAACCACCAGTTTGAAGGCCAATAGCCGCTGCTCGCAGCCTTCGCACGGCCGAAACATCATGCAATGTTCGCCAAACGCTACGGGGTTGCGATACCGGTAGCGCGTTAGATGGCGAACCGAGAGTACGGGCATTGAAGGAGGCGGAATCGGAGGCGGGATCTAGTGACCTCCTCATAGCAGGCGATCCGCCGGCGTTCATTGTCTCGAATGCGGGCGCCCTTTCGCCATTTCTGCTGCTCGGCGATCATGCCGGCCGGGCCATACCGGCGCGGTTGGGCGATCTAGGCTTGGCACCTGAGGATATGGATCGGCACATCGCCTGGGATATCGGCGTTTCAGGCCTTGGCGAGCGGCTATCGGCGGCGCTTGATGCCTGTTTCATCCGCCAGACCTAATAGCGCCTGGTAGTCGACTGTAACCGCATTCCGGGAAGCGCCGGATCGATCGTTGCGAGCAGTGATGGCACGGCTGTTCCCGGCAACGTGAACCTGAGCGACGCCGCCGTGGAAATGCGGCTGAACGCGATCTACCGACACTATCAAGAGGCCATCGCCGCAGAATTGGACGCACGGCCTAGCCTTACACGGCTCATCGCCCTGCACAGCTTCACTCCATCGATGAACGGCTTCGACCGACCATGGCGCTATGGCGTGGTTTATCGCGGCGACTCGCCCCTTGTCGTTAGCTGTGCTCGCACGGCTAAAGGCGGCGCTTGGCGAGGCAGCGGGCGACAACCTGCCCTATGCCATGGGCGAGGGAACCGACAACACCATCCCCCTGCACGCGGATGCGCGAGGCCTGGACTATCTGGAGATCGAAGTGCGCTAGGACCTACTGGCCGATACCACCGGACAAGACCGTGCGGCCTGGTTCCTCGGCCCAATCCTGGTCGAAGCGGAACGGCAGATCAGGCGGCTCTAACTACTTTTTCTTGTTCGAAGGCGGTGTGAGGAACGGTGAGGGGCCCGCGACCACAACCTTGGGCTTGTCGGCCTTGGGCTTACGGACTTCCTTGTTGCTCTTCTTCTGACCCTTGGCCATGACGCCGTCCTCGCTTTGCATTCCAGTGGAGCTAGGCGCGCCGGCGGCGTGCACGGCGACCAGACGCAGGCTTTTGATCGAAAGACAACAGGGCCGCCGCTCTGGCTGGGCAGTTCTAACCCAGCAGCACCCAACAAAGGCCACGGCCGGCGATCAACTTGCTGATGGTGGTCGCGCACGCGCGAAGGCGTCTAGCGCCAAACAGGCATCTTCCACCGCCAGGAGCTTTGGCCAAGCCGGCGTCATGCCATAACGCCGAGCGTTGTGTATCTGGGGCACGACGAAGATATCGGCCAAGGTCGGCGTGGCACCAAAGCAGAATGGCCCGGGCTCGCTGCTGAGCATAATTTCGCATGCGGCTAAGCCACGCCCGATAATCTGGTGCGTCCAGGCTGAGACCTGCGCCTTGTCGAGACCGAAGCCGCGCAGTCGCAACAGGGTCATGCGGTTCTGCAGCGGATGGATTTCACAGGCGACCGCCAAGGCGACTGCCCGCACCTTGGCGCGCAGCACCGGATCGGCTGGCAATAGTGCCGGCTTGGGGCAGACATCGTCCAGATATTCGCAGATCGCCATGGACTGCGTGAGCACCTGACCACCGTCGATCTCTAGCGCCGGCACCAAACCCTGAGGGTTCATGGCCAGGTATTCAGGAGAATTCTGTTCGCCGGCAAAGAGGTCGTGATCAACCTCCTCAAAAGACAGGCCTTTGAGATAGAGGGCCGCACGCACCCGATAGGCCGCGCTGGAACTCAAGAAGCCGTGCAGTTTCATGTGCTCCCACCAGGCGAGTTGAAATCATGGCTTGCCGCGACTTGGCCTCGAGGTCCAGCGGTCAAACGGGCGTGAGCATTCCGCAGGCAATACATCTTTAACGTGTATTTGTGATCATTATGCTATTTTACCGTGAGTTATTCCGCTTATCGTATCGCCTGGGCCATTCTGAATGACGACACAGTACGCATGGCACCAGCCAAACGAACTGGTTCGGCCAGCGGGACCCTCATCACGGGCCCATGATGGTTCTGGCCGACGGGTAGGCGCGAGACCGGCTGGCTGCCGGTGCGGCTGAATCTTGGGCCTGGCTTGGGCGGTGCCGAGGGTTTGGCATTTGCCAGCCCACGCCCGTGCTTTTGGTACAGCCTATCCCTTTTCCCGATGCGTGGCCCTGGCCCAATGGGGGGCAAGCAGCTTATAGCTAGTCGTCTCCGGTTTGGGCCGGGCGGCCAGCGTTGTGCGCCGAAAGGAAGAACTGAGACTTGCGGTCGTCCAGGCAAAACGCGCGGATCGGGGCAGCGCTGCGCCGTCGCGGCAAGATCGTGGCTACGCTTGGGCCCGCCAGCGACAGTGCAGAGATGATCGAAGCTCTGCTGCATGCCGGGGTGGATGTGTTCCGGCTCAACTTCAGCCACGGCGAGCATGCCGACCATGCCCTGCGCGTGAAGCGGATCCGCGCCGCCGAGGCCAAGCTGGGTCGGCCGATCGCCATCATGGCCGATGTTCAGGGCCCCAAGCTGCGCATCGGCAAGTTCAGCGGCGGGGCTGTCCACCTGCAGTCCGGCCAGAGCTTCCAGCTCGACATGAGCCCCACGCCCGGCGACGTGCGCCGCGTGCAACTGCCCCACCCCGAGATTATGGCCGCAGCCATGCCCGGCACGGTGCTGCTGCTCGATGATGGCAAGATCCGGCTGGAGGTCACGCGCAAGCGCGAGAATGTGCTGGAGACCCGCATCATCAACGGCGGGCGCCTCTCTGATCGCAAGGGCGTGAACGTGCCGACCGTGGCTTTGCCGATCCCCGCCCTGACCGTGAAGGATCGCGCCGACCTTGCCTTTGCCCTGGATCAGGGCGTCGAATACCTAGCGCTTTCGTTCGTGCAGCGGCCCGAGGATGTGATCGAAGCGCGGGAGCTGGTGGCGGGGCGCGCCCTGATCCTGACCAAGATCGAAAAGCCGCAGGCCTTGGCTCAACTCGAAGAGATCATCTCGCTGTCAGACGCCGTGATGGTGGCGCGCGGTGACCTGGGCGTCGAGCTGCCGCCCGAGGAAGTGCCCCTGGCACAGAAGCGGATCATCAAGACCGCCCAACGCTGGGGCAAGCCGGTGATCGTGGCCACCCAGATGCTGGAGAGCATGATCAGCGCCCCAACCCCAACCCGGGCCGAGGCAACGGACGTGGCCACCGCCATCTTCGACGGGGCCGACGCGGTGATGCTGTC
>CAISYT010000134.1 GCA_903889785.1 uncultured Caulobacterales bacterium | reverse complement strand
GGAGACCTTCATCTTCGACTTCGACGCCGACATCTATGGCGAGGTGATCGAGACCCAGCTGATCGCCTACCTGCGCCCGGAGGTGAAGTTCGACGGCCTCCCGGCCTTGATCGAACAGATGGGCCGCGACTGCTTGGAGGCGCGGGGAATTCTGGGGGCTTAGGCGCACCTTTCCCGCCATCACCCCAGGATTTAGTCGCCAAGGCCACCGACGTTCAAACGTCGGCGTTCGCGCGATTGTCAACTGTGTTTATGACGCCAGGCGACAGGGCCGTGATGACGATTGCGTTGAAGCCTGCTACAGCCGCCTCCATGACCATGGTCTGGAAGATTTCGCGAATTACGCGCCCGGCGTGACGCCGCCGGAGTGATCCAGCGCGCGCCGGGACTGCCCAAGTTCGCCCTTCCCCACCCGCAAAGAGTCCCAAAGCTTATGGCCGACGACGCCACGCCCACCGAACTATCCGGCGCACGCGACTATCGCGACACCGTATTCCTGCCCGACACGAGCTTTCCGATGCGCGGAGGCCTGCCGCAGAAGGAGCCAGAAATCCTGGCGGCCTGGACGGAGCAGAATCTCTACCGGGCCCTGCGTGCCGACCGGCAGGCGCGCGGCGCGGCGCTGTTCGTGCTGCACGACGGCCCGCCCTACGCCAATGGTGCCATCCACATCGGCCACGCCCTGAACAAGCTGCTGAAGGACTTTGTGGTCCGCAGTCAGTTCCTGCTCGGCAAGGATGTCGACTACCGCCCGGGCTGGGACTGTCATGGCCTGCCGATCGAATGGAAGATCGAGGAAGAGTTCCGAAGCCAGGGCCGACCAAAGGACCAGGTTCCGCCGTCGGAATTCCGTAAACGCTGCCGCGAATATGCCGCCCAATGGATGGATGTGCAGAAGGCCGACTTTCAGCGCCTGGGGGTTCTGGGCGACTGGGAACGTCGCTACGCCACCATGGACTACAGCTCGGAATCCGCCATCGTCGGCGAGTTCCATAAGTTTCTGATGAGCGGCCAGCTCTATCGCGGCTCCAAGCCGGTGATGTGGAGCCCGGTCGAACGCACCGCCCTGGCCGACGCCGAGGTTGAATACGCCCCCCATACCAGCCCGACCATCTGGGTGAAGTTTCCTCTGAAAAACCAGGTCACGGAAACAACAGCGGGTGTTTCGCCGTTGGCGGACGCATCGGTCGTGATCTGGACCACGACGCCCTGGACCATTCCCGCCAACCGCGCCGTCAGCTTTAATCCAAAGGTCGCCTATGCGGTTTATGAGGTGGAAGCGGTCGACCTGAGCGGAGAGTTCGCGCCGTGGGCCATGGCGGGCGAGAGGCTGATCCTGGCGGAAAAGCTGAGCGGCGACGTGTTCGCTGCGGCCAAGATTACCAAGGCGCGGCGGATCGAAAGCGTCGATCCTGGCGGCATGACGATGAGCCACCCGCTGGCCTCGATGGATCCCGGCTATAACTTTACGGTGCCGATGCTGGCTGGCGATCACGTCACTGACGATGCCGGCACCGGCTTTGTGCATACCGCGCCCGGCCATGGCACCGACGACTATCTGATCTGGCTAAAGAGCGGCCAAGCGCTGGCGGCCCAAGGTATCGATACGACCATTCCCGACACGGTCGATCCCGACGGCGCCTACTATGCCGATGTGTCGCTGTTTGGCGGGCTGAAGGTCATCGAGACCGAGGGCAAGAAGGATAAGATCGGCAAGTTCGGCCCCGCCAACAAGGCGGTGATGGACGCGCTGATTGCGGCCGGCAATCTTCTGGCGCGTGGGCGCGTCGACCACAGCTACCCGCACAGCTGGCGCTCCAAGGCGCCGGTGATCTTCCGCAACACCCCGCAGTGGTTCATCCGCATGGACCAGACGCTGGACGACGGCCACAGCCTGCGTCAGAGGGCCTTGGCGTCCATTGCCACCACCACCTTCCACCCCGACCAGGGCCGCAATCGCATCGGGGCCATGGTCGAGACTCGCCCTGACTGGCTGATCAGCCGACAACGGGCTTGGGGCGCGCCCCTGGCCATGTTCGTTGACAAACAGACCGGCGAGCCGTTGCGCGACGAGGCGGTCAATACCCGCATCCGCGAGGCCATCGCCAAGGACGGTGCCGACGCCTGGTTCGTGCGGCCTGTGAGCGACTTCCTGGGCGATCACGACCCGGCGAAATACGACAAGATTGAAGACATCCTCGATGTTTGGTTCGATAGCGGGTCGACCCACGCCTTAACCCTGGAGAACGTCGAAGACAGCCACTGGCCGGCGGACCTCTATCTGGAGGGTTCAGACCAGCACCGCGGCTGGTTCCAGTCGTCCCTACTGGAGAGCTGCGGCACGCGTGGCCGTGCGCCCTACAACGCGGTGCTGACCCACGGCTTCACGCTCGACGAACACGGCGAGAAGATGAGCAAGTCCAAGGGCAACACCACCGAGCCACAGGTGGTGATCAAGGAAAGCGGGGCGGAAATCCTACGGCTTTGGGTGGGCATGGTCGACTACGCCGAAGACCAGCGCATCGGCAAAACCATCCTGCAGACCACGGTCGACGGCTATCGCAAACTGCGCAACACCCTGCGTTACCTGCTCGGCGGCCTGGCCGGATTCAACGAGGCCGAGCGCCTGCCGCTGGATAAAATGCCACCGTTGGAGCGCTATATCCTGCACCGTCTTTGGCAGCTCGATGCCCAGGTTCGCGATGCTTACGCGACCTACGATTTCCGCCGTGTCTGGCGCAACGTGTCGGAGTTCGCAGCCGGCGAACTGTCCGCACTGTACTTCGATATCCGTCGCGACAGCCTGTATTGCGACAGCGCCCACAGCGAAAAACGCCGCGCCTGCCGCACCGTCATGGATCTGGCCTTCCAACGCCTGACCGCTTGGCTCTCGCCGATCACACCTTTTACCACCGAAGAAGCCTGGACGACCCGCTTCCCAGACGCCAGTTCCAACTGCCTGAGGGTGATTCCGGAAACGCCGGGGGCTTGGCGCAATGATGCCGAGGCCGCGCGCTGGGCGAAGATCGAGGCGGTTACCGGTGCCGTGACCCTTGCCCTGGAAGAAATGCGCCGCGACAAGAAAATCGGCTCCGCCCTCGATGCTGCCGTGACCGTCGAAACCAAGAACGCGGATGTGTTCGAGGGCTTGGACGTCGCCGAGGTGTTCCGCACCAGCCAGGCCACGGTCGTGCTCACAGGTGCCGAGGTGCCCGTGGTAACGGTTGAGCCGCTGAGTATCGCCAAATGCGCCCGCTCCTGGCGGCGCGTGCCCGACGTGGGATCAAACGCTCGCTACCCTGACCTCTCGGCGCGTGATGCCGCAGTGGTTACCGAAATCGACGCGGAGCGTGCGGCATGAGCCAACAGCAGCCTGCGACCAAGCTCGGCCCAGCCACGGCCTATATGATCGCCGTTGGGGTTATGCTGCTCGACCAGGCGGTGAAAACCTATGTCACTGAAGCCATGCACTTGGCCACGCGCGGCTCGATCCCCCTGCTGGGACCCTTGCACCTGACCCTGGTGTGGAATCGCGGTGTCACCTTTGGGCTGTTCACGGGCGATACCCAGATCGTGCGCTGGGCGCTGACGGGCTTTGCAGTGATCATGTCGCTGGTGCTTGGCTGGTGGGCCAGAAGTCAGCACCGCATCCTGCCGCTGGCTGGAATTGGACTGATCATGGGCGGTGCAATAGGCAATGTGATCGACCGTGTGCGCTATGGCGCGGTGATTGATTTTATCGACGCCTCGGCGCTCTATTTCCCCTGGGTGTTCAACGTCGCGGACGCCTGTATCGACATTGGGGTGGTGTTGCTGCTGATCGATATGGTGCGTAACGACCGTCCCTCTCAAGACAATGCCAAGGATGATGCGGAGTGATCCCTTGGCGCGGCCGCTTCAAAGCGGTATCTGATCTGCTGATAAAGGCCGGGGCGGCCCGCTGGAGCGACGAGTCATGAGTGTTAAGCCCGCGATCGTCCTGGCCGCTGTAGCGGTTGTGGGCCTTACCGGCTGCCAGAGCCTCAACAAGTCGCTGGGCTTGAACAAGGTGGTTCCGGACGAATTCCGCATCGTCACCAAGGCCCCGCTGGTGGTTCCGCCCGACTATTCGCTGCGTCCGCCGGCCCCCGGTGAGCCGCGCCCGCAAGAACTACAGCCCGAAAGCGCGGCGCGCGCCGTGCTGGTTGGCCAGGTCCAGGCCGCCGACCGCTCACCGGGCGAGAACCTGCTCGTTGCCCGCGCGGGTGGGGCCAATACCGACCCGCTGATCCGCTTCGTGGTCGACGACGAGAACGGTGCCATTGCCCATAAGGACGCCAGCTTTGCCGAAAAGGTCATGTTCTGGCGCAAGGATCAGCCCGATGCGGCTGGCCAAGCGACGGCCGCCAACACGGGGGCTAATACCCCCGCACCGATTGACCCGGCCGCCGAGGCCGCGGTGCTGAAGGGCCTGACTGGCAACCAGCCGGTGGTGATCAACCGCACGCGTCAATCGAAACTCAAGCTGCCGGGGCTGTAGCAGCCAGTATTGTCGGGCTGATCCCAACGAGCCTGATTGCGAGACGCTGAATCCTGGACCTTCGGGCCAATACCGAGGCTGAAGCAAGCCATTGGCTGCGGAATCGGGTAATCTAGTCGGCCCATGACCATACGCCGCTTGCCTCTAGAGGTCGTCAATCGCATCGCAGCAGGCGAAGTGGTCGAACGGCCGGCCAGCGCCGTGAAGGAACTTGTCGAGAACGCAATCGACGCTGACGCAAGCCTAATCGAGATCGAAGTCGACGGTGGGGGGCTCATGCGCATCCTCATCGCGGATAACGGCAAGGGACTTGCCCGCTCTGAACTGTCTCTGGCGGTCGAGCGTCATGCCACCTCGAAACTGGCGGTGCAGGACGACGGGTCGGTCGACCTGTTGCGAATCGCCACCATGGGCTTTCGCGGCGAAGCCCTACCCTCGATCGGCAGTGTGTCCCGCCTGACCATCGCCTCACGGGCCGAGGGCGCCGGCGACGCCTGGGCCATCAAGGTCGATGGCGGAGCAGTTTCCCAGCCCCAGCCCTCCGCATTCCCCGGTCCGCATGGAGCGCGGGTGGAGGTGCGCGACCTGTTCTATGCAACACCGGCGCGACTCAAATTTATGAAGACCGAGCGCGCTGAAAGCCTGGCCATCGCCGACGAGGTGCGCCGACAGGCCATGGCCCATCCGGAGGTCGGCTTCTCGCTCGACATCGACGGTCGCCGCTTGCTGCGACTGCCTGGAGAGTCCATCGGTCCGGCAGGCCTTCTGGCGCGGCTCGCCGCTGTACTGGGGCGCGACTTCCACGATAACGCCATTGAGCTGAACCAGGAGCGAGAGGGTGTGCGACTGTCGGGCTACGCCGGCCTGCCAACCTACAACCGCGGCAATGGGGCCCATCAGCATCTGTTCGTGAATGGTCGGCCGGTGCGCGACCGGCTGCTTCAGGGTGCCCTGCGGGGCGCTTATGCCGATTTCCTGGCGCGCGACCGTCATCCGGCGGCGGCGCTTTATTTGGAACTCGACCCGACACAGGTCGACGTCAATGTGCATCCGGCCAAGGCCGAAGTGCGGTTCCGGGATCCGGCGCTGGTGCGAGGCCTAATCGTTGGCGGCCTGCGCCACGCCCTGGCTGGCGCGGGCCATCGCGCCTCGACCACGGCCTCTATCGACGCGCTGGACAGGTTCCGTCCCGGCGGCAGCGCACCACCGCCGCCGCAGAGCTACGCCACGCGCCACGCGCCCGGCTGGAGCGGCTGGACAGGCTATGGCGGTGCCGTTGCGCCTGTATTTTCTCAAGTCCTGCCGGGCCTGTCGGAAACCAGCGCGCGCCATGAGGCATCGGCGTCGGCGTTCGCTGAACCGTCACCCACCCTTGACCTGGAAGCCTTTCCGCTCGGCGCGGCACGGGCACAGGTGCACGAGACCTATATCGTCGCCCAGACCCGCAATGGGGTTGTCA
Organism: uncultured Caulobacterales bacterium; assembly: GCA_903889785.1. GTDB lineage: Bacteria > Pseudomonadota > Alphaproteobacteria > Caulobacterales > Caulobacteraceae > Caulobacter. The sequence goes on along the minus strand of CAISYT010000134.1, from coordinate 1,030 downwards.
TCGTAGACCAGCACGCGGCGCATGAGCGGCTGGTCTATGAGCAGATGAAGGCGCAGCTCGAAACCGGCGGCGTCACGCGGCAAACCCTGCTTTTGCCGCAGGTCGTCGAGCTCGATCCCACCGATGCAGACCGCGTCGCCGGCCGCGCCGATGAACTGGCGAAGCTGGGCCTGGTTCTGGAAGCCTTTGGCCCTGGCGCAGTCCTGGTGCGCGAGGCGCCGGCGCTACTTGGCGACACAGACATCGCCGGCCTGGTGCGCGACATCGCCGATGATCTGGCCGAAAACGGTGCGGCCCTCGCCCTGACGGCGCGGCTGCAGGAAGTGTGCTCCACCATGGCCTGCCACGGCAGTGTGCGCGCCGGCCGCCGCCTGACCGCCGCGGAGATGAATGCGTTGTTGCGTCAGATGGAAGCCACGCCGCATTCGGGCCAGTGCAACCATGGTCGACCAACCTATGTTGAGCTGAAGCTCGCCGATATCGAGCGGCTGTTCGGCAGACGTTGATGCGGCATGGACAGCCGAGCCCCACGGCCATCGCGGCGGCGGCGCATCGCATGCAGCACCAGTTAACCGACCGACCATTGGTGTTCGAAGACCCGCTGGCGGCCAAGATGCTGGGCGAAGACTGGAAGCCACGGGCCGCGTTACTGGGCCGCCGCTCCATGCGCGCCTTCATCGCCGCCCGATCACGGCTGGCGGAAGATGCCCTGGCCTATGCCTACGCCCGCGGGGTACGCTAGCACCTGGTTCTGGGGGCCGGGCTAGACACCTTCGCCGGGCGTAATCCGCATATGGGTTTGAAGGTGTTTGAGGCCGATCATCCGGAAACCCAGGCTTGGAAACGCCGATCCTGGCACGCTGCAGGGATGCCGGAGGGCCTGACCTTCGCCCCGATTGATTTGGAACAACAGCCGCTTGTGGAAGCCCTGGTCACCGCTGGGGTCGAGCCGGCACAGCCCCTGTTTGTCGCCTGGCTGGCCGGATTGTGCGGACGCGAACCTAGAGAACGCGGAGAAAACTCACCGCCG
>CAISYT010000133.1 GCA_903889785.1 uncultured Caulobacterales bacterium | reverse complement strand
GTGGCCCAGGCCAAGGCCATGCTGCGGCCTTCCCTGGCTTTCCGCGAGACCTTTGGCTACTCGGCCTCTGAAAATGGCGGCAAAGGCAATCAATTTGGCAACTACACCCGCAGCGTTACCTCATCGGTGTCGGGCTCGGTGCCGCTGTTTGCTGGCGGGCTGAACGCCTCGGCGATTCGGCAAGCCACCGAACGTAATAATGCCGATCGCCTGACCCTAGAGAACACTCGCCGTACGGTTATTCAGTCTGTGACACAGGCCTGGAATCAACTGCTGGCGGCTCGCGCTGGCATGATTTCCAATCAGGTGCAGGTGCGCGCCGCCATCCTGGCCTCCGAGGGCGTGCGCCAGGAACAGCAGGTTGGCCTGCGCACCACGATCGACGTTCTCAATGCCACGCAGGAACTCAGCAATGCTCAGCTTCAGCTCGTCGGCTCGCGCCGTGACGAATATGTCGCCACGGCCGCCGTGCTTTCAGCCATGGGTTTGCTTGAAGCCAAGGTTCTGACCCCCAAAGTCCCGCAGTACGACGCGGTGGCCCAAAGCAAGCGCACTGCCGATACCTTGATTGGCTGGGTGCCGACTGAACCCGTCGTGCATCTGATCGACAAGCTTGGAGCGCCTGCCATCGCCAAGGGGCCAGCTGTCATCCCGATTGCGACCGCTTCGGTTGCCGTGACCCCGCAGGACAAGCCGCCGCCGGAGACCGCGGGCCCGCCGCCTCTGCCCTTGATCCCGGAAGCCGCAGGCCCCGCCCCACGGTAGCCAAGTCGAGCGTCAAGTAGTCGTAAATTGGTAAGCTTTTCTAATCGGTCATTGCACCTCACGCGGGAAATTGCAGGATGAGGTTCGCGCGCCTAGTGTGCGCCTAACGCATCCTCATACGAACGGCCTCTGATGTCCGAACAAAGATCGCAAGAACCCACCATGGAGGAAATTCTCGCCTCCATCCGGCGTATTATCTCGGAGGACGAGGCCCCGGCCGACACCGCCGCGCCCGAGGCTGAGTCGGAACCCTTCAGCGCTGCGCCGCGTGAGGAAAAGGAAGAGGTTCTTGACCTGGTCGATCCCATCGCCCCCGTCGAGACGCGTGGTGACATCGATGTCTTCGTTGCGCCCGCGCCGCTAGCGCCCGAGCCAATAGCCTATGAGCCGGCTCCCGCTGCCATGCCGGTGCCGTCATCGCCGGTCGAGCCCGAGGAGATGCTGATCAGTAGCCAGGCCGCCGGTGTCGCCGCCAACGCCTTTGGCAGCCTCAGCGCCGCCATTGCCATGCCCAAGGAGGGCCGCAGCCTGGAAGACGTGACGCGCGAACTGCTGCGCCCACTGCTCAAGGCTTGGATCGACGAGAACTTGCCGCGTATCGTTTCGGCAAGAGTCGAGGAAGAAGTCGCGCGGATTGCCCGTCTACGCGGCTAGACAAGGTTTTCTCCCTTCCTCTAGACCCGAGGGGAGGCTAGAGGCTTCCCCCCCATGCTCGAAAAAACATTCGATCCCCAGTCCGCTGAGCCGCGCCTCTATGCCGCCTGGGAGGCGTCCGGTGCCTTTGCGCCCACGGACGACACATCCGCCCAGCCGTTCAGCATCGTTATTCCGCCGCCGAACGTCACCGGTAGCCTGCATATCGGCCATGCGCTGAACAACACCTTGCAGGACGTGCTGACCCGCTACCGCCGTATGCGGGGCGATGCGGCGCTGTGGCTGCCGGGCACCGACCACGCCGGCATCGCGACGCAGATGGTCGTCGAGCGCCAATTGGCCGCCGAGGGGCATCCTGGTCGCCGCGGTATGGGCCGAGACGCCTTCGTCGAGCGCATATGGGCCTGGAAGGCCGAAAGTGGCGGCACCATCACGCACCAACTGCGGCGTCTGGGTGCCTCCTGCGACTGGAGCCGTGAGCGGTTCACCCTCGACGAGGGCCTCAGCGCCGCCGTTCGCAAGGTGTTCGTTACCCTGCACAAACAGGGGCTGATTTATCGCGACAAGCGCCTTGTCAATTGGGATCCGCAGTTCCAGACCGCGATCAGCGACCTTGAGGTCGAACAGCGCGAGGTCGATGGCCATTACTGGCACTTTGCCTATCCGCTGGAAGATGGTAGCGGTGAGATTGTGGTCGCGACCACGCGGCCCGAGACCATGCTGGGCGACACGGCGGTGGCCGTGCATCCCGACGACGAGCGCTACACGGCGCTACTTGGAAAATTGGTGCGCCTGCCGATAACAGGTCGGCTGATCCCGATCGTGGCCGACGACTATGCCGATCCAGAAAAAGGCTCTGGCGCGGTGAAGATCACCCCGGCGCATGATTTCAATGACTTCCAGGTCGGCAAACGGCACGGGCTGGAAGCGATTAACATCCTCGATCTCGAGGCGCGGCTGAACGGCAATGTTCCGGCCGATTTCCAGGGGCTGGACCGTTTTGTTGCCCGCAAGGGGATTGTCGAGCGCGCCGAGGCCGAGGGCTGGTTGCGTGGTATCGAGAAAACCCGCCACGTGGTGCCGCATGGCGACCGTTCAGGCGTGGTCATCGAGCCCTATCTAACGGACCAGTGGTATGTCGATGCCAAGACCCTGGCTCAGCCTGCCATCCAGGCGGTGGAGACTGGGGCGACCGTGTTTGAGCCCCGACATTGGGAAAAGACCTATTTCGAATGGCTGCGGAATATCGAGCCCTGGTGCATCAGCCGCCAGCTCTGGTGGGGCCACCGCATCCCGGCCTGGTTCGACGCCGACGGTAACATCTATGTCGAGGAGACCGAGGAAGCCGCCCGCGCCGCGGCTGGCGGCAAGCCGATCCGCCAGGACGAGGATGTGCTCGATACCTGGTTTTCCTCGGCCCTGTGGCCGTTCTCGACACTAGGCTGGCCGAACGAGACCGCCGACCTCAAACGGTTCTATCCGACCGACACTCTGGTCACCGGCTTTGACATCATCTTCTTCTGGGTCGCCCGGATGATGATGATGGGCCTTCATTTCATGGGTGAGGTGCCGTTCCGGCGCGTCTTCATCAACGCCCTCGTCCGTGACGCCAGCGGTGCCAAGATGAGCAAGTCCAAGGGCAATGTGATGGACCCGCTCGAACTCGTCGACGAGTTCGGTGCTGACGCCCTGCGCTTCACCCTGACCGCCATGTCTGGCCAGGGACGAGACATTAAGCTTCAGAAGCAACGTATTGAAGGTTATAGAAACT
>CAISYT010000132.1 GCA_903889785.1 uncultured Caulobacterales bacterium | reverse complement strand
GAAGTTTAACTGGGCCCAGACACAGAAAAATCCATTCTGGGCGCCAGACGCCTCCATCGTGCCGGTGTGGGAAAAACACCTGGAAGAGGTGCGCAAGGCGGGCTCGTCCACTGGTGCTATTGTCGAGGTGGAGGCCAGCGGCGTGCCGGCAGGCTGGGGCGCACCACTCTATGGCAAGCTGGATGGCGAACTGGCGGCGGCGCTGATGTCGATCAACGCGGCCAAGGGCGTTGAGATCGGTGCGGGGTTCGACTCCGCTGCCTGGTCAGGCGAACAGAACGCCGACGAAATGATCATGGGCAAGGATGGGCCGGTATTCACCTCCAACCACGCCGGCGGGATTCTTGGCGGCATATCGACGGGTGCGCCGGTGGTGGCGCGGGTGGCGTTCAAGCCCACATCGTCGATCCTGACCCCGAGGGACACCATCAATGAGGCGGGTGAGAGCGTGCACCTGCGCACCAAGGGCCGTCACGACCCCTGCGTCGGCATTCGCGGTGCGCCAGTGGTGGAGGCCATGACCGCCTGCGTCCTGGCCGACGCCTATTTGCGGCATCGCGCCCAGACCGGCGGTGGTGCGTTCACGCCCGGCAAGACCAGCAGGCGTTGACATTCGCAACTGTGTTCTTTGCAATATTACGGCAAGGGCTGATCGCCTCGGCCCAATAGGAAGTCTCCGATGATTGACCGCCGTCCGTTCGAGAAACTGGGCCACGCCAACCACGGCTGGCTCAACGCCCGGCACCATTTCTCCTTTGCCAACTGGTACGATCCCAACCGCATGGGCTGGGGCGACCTGCGGGTTTGGAACGACGACGAGATCGGCCCCAAATCGGGCTTTCCGCCGCACGGCCACGAGAACATGGAAATCATCACCTATGTTCGCAGCGGGGCGATCACCCACAAGGACAGCATGGGCAATGAGGGCCGCACCGGCGCAGGCGATGTGCAGGTGATGAGCGCCGGCAATGGCGTGCGCCACGCCGAGTATAATCTGGAAGACGAGACCACGACCCTGTTCCAAATCTGGATCATGCCGCGCGGCGCAGGCGGTGCGCCGGACTGGGGCGCAAAGCGGTTTCCGGAAGCCGACCGCTCGGGCAAGTTTGTGGTGCTGGCCAGCGGTTATGACGCAGACACCGACGCGCTTAAGATCCGCGCTGACGCCCGCATGGCCGGAATCAGCCTCAAAGCTTGCGAGGAAGCCAACTGGACGCTGGGACAGCATCGCCACGTATACCTCGTCGCTTCCAAGGGCGAGATCGAGGTCAATGGCGTGAAACTGAGCCTGCGCGACGGCGCGGCGATCAAGGATGAGCCGACGATCCTGGTTAAGGCGCTTTCCGACGCCGAAGTTGTGCTCGTCGACACCCTTTGAACCGCTTGAGCCTGAACGCTCCAGGCTTTGGACCATGCTGATAAAATGACGCGCAAGCTTGCCCTGATCGTCCTTCTGTCCGCTGTGGCGCTGAGCGCTCAGGGCTGTATCGCCATGGCGGTCGGCACGGTGGCGGGAACGGCCATCGGTGTGACCGGTGCGGTTATCGGCGCGGCAGCCAAGGGCACCGTGGCGGTCGGCAAGGCCATTATCCCAGGCGACAGCCAAACAGATAAAGCGCGCTGAGCCATGGCGCGGTCTAGAGTTGCAGGGTGCAGGTCTCGCCAATGGTCGGCCGGCTGACCACGACCTTCGACAGGTGCGGAAACGCCGGCGTCAGCTTGGCGGCGAAATGCAGGCAGAGTTGCTCAAGCGTCGGCCGATCCAGCCCTGGTTTGTCGTTCAACAGGCCATGATCCAGTTCGGCCGCTGCGGCGCTGAGGGCGGAGTCGAGGGTGGCAAGGTCTGCAACCCAGGCGTCGCCGGGTGCCCGCGTGCCGCGCACACTGGCTTCGACGCGGAATGAATGGCCGTGCATGCGCCGGTAGCGGTGCTCTGGCGGCCCCTCTTCCAGGAAATGGGCGGCGTCGAAGGCTGCGGCCTTCGTGATCTCGAAAATAGGTTCGGACATTTAAGGTCTTTTGATCGGGGGGGCCTGGGAGGCTTTAAGTCCTCAGGGCAGGCCCAGATATTTATGCGTCTGCAGGCTTAAACGCCAACGAGGGTGGGTAAGGCAATAGGCAACCGCTGCGGCCGTGTTGGCCTCGCGCGCGGGGCCGTCCATCGGCTGCAGATAGAACCGTTCGAAATCCAGGCCCTCGAAGGCCGCCGGATCGACGCCCGCTTGGGGGTAGACCAGCTTTAATTCCTGGCCGCCGCCGACCAAGACCGCCGCATTTGCCTTGGGGCTGACACACAACCAGTCGATCCCTGATGGTGGGATTTGCGTGCCATTGGTCTCTACGGCGATTGCAAAACCACGCGCCTTGAATGCGGCAACAAGCGCTGCGTCCAGCTGCAACAGCGGCTCACCGCCCGTGCAGATCACCAGCCGCTCACCCGCGCCACCGGTCCAGGCGGCCAGCACAGCATCTGCCAGCGCGTCGGCATCAGCGAACTTGCCGCCGCCCTGCCCGTCGGTACCGATAAAATCCGTGTCGCAGAAATTGCAGATGGCCGCGGCACGGTCCTGTTCACGCCCGGTCCAGAGATTACAGCCGGTAAAGCGACAGAACACTGCCGCCCGTCCAGCCTGACCGCCCTCGCCCTGCAGGGTCAGGAAAATTTCCTTCACCGAATAGGTCATGGATTGAGCGCCGGCTGCCCCGAGGCGACCCATTCGTCCCAGCCCCTGCGGCGCAGGTCGCAGGCCGGGCAGGTTCCGCATCCGTGGCCCCAAGCGTGCAGTTCGCCGCGCGTTCCCAGGTAGCAGGTGTGGGTATCGCGCCGGATGATCTCGACCAGGGTTTCGCCCCCCAGACCCTTGGCGAGCGCCCAGGTCTGCGCCTTGGTCAGCTTCATCAGCGGGGTATCGATGACGAAGTTGCGCTCCATGCCCAGGTTGAGCGCCTTTTCCAGCGCATCCAAGGTATCGCGTCGGCAGTCGGGATAGCCGGAGTAGTCCGTCTCGCACATGCCGCCGACCAGGTGGGTGAGGCCGCGCCGGTCGGCCAGGGCGGCGGCGAAGTTGAAGAACACCAGATTGCGCCCCGGCACGAAGGTGGAAGGCAGGCCGCGCGATGTCATCTCGATGGCGCGGTCGGCGGTCAAGGCAGACTGGGCGACGGCCCCAAAGCCTCGCATCTCCAGCCTGTGATCCTCGCACAGGCGAGAGGCCCATTGCGGGAAGGCGGCGATAATCGCCGCACGCACGGTGCGCCGCGCTTCCATCTCGATGACATGGCGCTGGCCATAGTCAAAGCCGCAGGTCTCCACCCGATCGCCACGCGCCAGGGCCACGGCGAGGCAGACGGTAGAATCCTGTCCGCCGGAGAACAGGACCAGACTGGTCGGATCGGTGTGCATCGGGGTGTTCTACACGACCAGCCTAGGCGCGGGAACCTTGCGGCGCGGGCACTAGCTCGCCCAGGCCGCAAGGTCGGACTTGAGTTTCGCCAGCACACCGCTCCAGTCCGCGGGCCGGTCCTGGCGCAGCAGGCGCAGGCTGGAATACCAGGCGCAGTTTTCTCCACTAAGCCCCCAGCGCCAGTCGGGCGCATGGGCCAGCATGACCCAGGCCGGCAGGCCGAGGGCACCGGCCAGGTGGACGATCGAGGTATCCACGCTCACGACGAGGTCAAGGTTGGCCAGCAGGCCGGCGGTGTCGGCAAAATCGACGATGTGGTGATCGGGACGCAGCACACCGGCCCGTTCAAGCGCCATCTCTTCGTGCGGCTCGATCTCGACCTGCAGGTTGTACAACTCCACGCCGGGCGGCATGGCGTCCAGCAGGCCGTCCTGCGGCACGATGCGGTTGACGTTGAACCGATTGTCGCGATTGCCGCTCCAGGCCAGGCCGATGCGGCGGGCCTTGCGTGGCCCAAGCGCCTCGGCCCAGTCCTGGGCCTGGACCTGCGGAATGGGCAGGCAGGGGGCCGGCGGTATGGTTTGCAGCGTCGTGCCGAACGCCACCGGCAAGCTGGCCAGGGGGCACTGTAGATCAAACGGCGGGGTGGTGCTGCCATCCCAATCGCCCAGATGCTCGACACCCTCCAGGCCGGTGAGTAAGCGCAGCAAGGCTGGCTGGGCCTGCAACATCACCCGTGCGCCACGGGCAGCGACCATTGGGGCGTAACGGCAGAACTGCAGGGTGTCGCCAAAGCCCTGGTCCGGATAGAGCAGGATCGATTTTCCAGCCAGATCGGCATCACCCAGCCATAGCGGCTGAGGCAGGTTGCGGCTGCGGGCACGGCCCTGGGCGGTGCTCCAGCGAATTTCAGCCTGCCGAAATCCTTGCACATAGTCGCCCTGTAGCAGTCGGCAGAAGGCCAGGTTGAGCTGGGCTTCGGCGTCATGAGGATCGAGGGCGATGGCCCTGAGCTGATCGGCCATGGCCTTATCGAGCTGGCCCATGTCTTGCCAGACAGTGCCTCGGTTAGACCAGCCACGGGCATAGTCCGGCGCGATCTGGAGCACGCGGTCGAAGTCGAGCATGGCGTCGTCGAAGCGGCGCAGATCCATCAGGGCGTTGCCGCGCGCCGTGTACATATCGACCGACTGAGGCTGCAGGGCTATCGCCTGGTCCAGGCCGGCCAGGGCCTCGGCGGGACGACGCAGACCGATCAGGGTGAGGCTGCGGCCCATCAGGGCAGCAATTGACCGAGGCTCCAGCGCCAGGGCGCGCTCGAAATCCTGCAACGCCTCCTGGTCTTGGTTCAGTTTGCGCAGGCAATTCGCTCGACCGAACCACAGTTCGGCCGTCTGTTGCCCCAAGGTCAGCGCCTGCTCAAAGGCCCCCAGAGCTTCCAGCCAGCGGTGTTGATCATGCAGGGTCTGGCCAAGCCGTTTCCAAGCGCCGGGATAACGCCCGTCTATAGCCAAGGCGGCCTTGTAATCAGCAGCCTCGTCTTCTAACTGTCCAAGCGCGCCATAGGCCATGCCACGGTGCACATAGGCAGAAGCGTGGCCCGGGCGCAGGGCGATAGACCGCGTATAGGCCTCGATCGCCTCGGCGGGCCGATCCGCCCAGGACAGGGCGTTGCCAAGGTTGTTGTACGCGCCGCCATCGTCGGGGTGATAGGCGATGTTGCGGCGGATCAATTGCAGGCCCTGCTCGAACGCCCCGTCCTGAAGGCAGAGCATCGACAGCAGATGCAGGGCACCGGAATGGCGCGGATCGGCGCGCAGTGCCTTTTCAAACAACAGGCGGGCCTGCGCCGTCCGCCCGGCCTGCTGCTCGGCCATACCGGCGTCGAGCAGGGCGTTGACGGACTCAGGCTTAGCCATATGGCGACAACTCCGGAAAAACGACACCGCCATGCCAGCCAGCGATTGCGGCGGCGGTCAAGCCTTGAGGGCGGAGGGTGGTGGCTAGGGGCGGGATCGAACCGCCGACCTGTGTGTTATAAACACACTCGGCAGATTTGTTCGCAGCCAATGGGCTAGGACACGCCAGCCGCGAGCGCCAGCCGCAGTAGGTCTGCCGTGCGTGTAACGCCAAGTTTAGTTTTAATCAGACTACAGTTGTTGGCCACGGTCTTGTAGCCTAGCCCCAAAAGATCCGCGATTTCACTCAGGCTCTTTCCGGCTGCCAGATGACGTAGGATTTCCAGATCGCGTGGAGCAAGTTGAGCCAGCGATACGGGTTGGCTTATAGGTTGAAGCACCAGGGCCTGGGCGATTTCCTGTTCGACATAGCGTCCGCCGGCAGAGACGCGTCTGATCGCAGTCAGCAGTTCTTCGGGTGCGGCGTTCTTGCTGACGTAACCCTGGGCCCCCGCGTCGAGCGCGCGGGTCACATAGAGGCTCTCCGAGTGCATGCTAAGAACCAGGATAGGCGCGGGACTGATCTGGCGTAGACGAGCGATCAGCTCTATACCGCCCAGTTCCGGCAGATTCAGATCGAGGATAATCAGATCCAAGCTGATGGCCTTGGCGAGTACCATGCTCTGACGGCCAGTGGCAGCTTCTATGATCTCTGCGTCAGCAGCAACAGCCAGCAGCCGGCGCAGGCCAGCGCGGACAATGGCATGATCATCTACCAGAAGGATTTTCATTGCGCTTCTGACGCCGGGTGCCAGGTGCCCTTGAGCTGGAGCCAAGCCTGCGTCGTCCAGCCGGGGCGTTTTTTATTGGGACCAGACACTAGGTGGCCGCCGACCGTTTCCACCCGCTCGCGCATGCCGATCAGGCCGAGCCCCGCTCCGGCGGTCTTGGCCGTGGCAACAGAGCCGTCATCGACGATGGAAACCCGCAGCTGTCTTGATTGGTCGACACCGACAACAATACTAATCGCCCGAGGGTCGCCATGGCGCACGGCGTTGCTCACAGCCTCCTGCAAGATCCGGTACGCAACATCCCTGGCAACCTCATCGAGGCTGGTATCGTCCTCCGGCAGATCGACATCAAAGGCGATATCCGGCCGCCGCGCACTCCAAAACCGCACCAGGTCGAGAACCGCGGCATGGAGGCCAAATTCGGTGACATGGGCCGGACGCAGCCGCCCCAATAGTCCACGCACTTGACGCTGCATGTGGCCGACTGCCCCTTGGATCGCGCGGGCTTGGGATGGCACGTCTTCATTCCGGCCAGAGTCGCATAGGGCAACGATCATCTCTGCGTCCATACTCACCGCGAAAAGGTGCGGTCCGAACTCGTCATGCAGGTCGCGGGCGATATCGGCGCGTTCCTCGTCTTGGATGGTCATCAGCTGATGGGTTAGCAGACGGTTGCGCTCGGTCGTTGCGGCGAGTTCGGCCGCCATGCGGTTAAATCCGCGTTCCAGACCGCCGAGCTCGGCTAGACCGTCCTCGGCAACCCGGCCGCTATAGTCACCGCGCCCGATGCGTTCGAACTGGGCCGCTAGCCCAGTGATAGGCCGAAGCGCCGCGCCAATGACGAAATGGACGAGAGCGATGCCCAGGGCGGTCAGCACGGTCAACACCAGCAGCACCCCGGTGAACTGTCGCCAGGCGATGATGGCATCGAGTTCGGGAATGGGTTGCAGAACGATGGCGTTATAGCCGGGAACCGAGGTCGGCGTTCTGATGGCTACCGGCATAGGCGGGCGACCAAGCAGGTTCAAGAACCAGGATGGCGCAAGCCGGTCGGCCATTTCTGTTTCGGACTGCATCACGATACGTCCCTGATGATCGATCAAGGTGGCACGCACATGCCGGTTTCCGTTGAAAGTGGCCACCAACTGCTGCAGGTCGTGATCGGGGTGATCAGACTTAGGCAGGTCTTCGAAGGCGGCGATGATGGTGGTGCGCCCGCCCGATAAGCCGGTAACCAGTTCCGCGCGCAGAGCCACCCGCGACTGATAACCAGCCACTAGGGTCCCCAGAAATACACTGAGGAGCAGGACAGCCCCGATCAGGGCG
>CAISYT010000131.1 GCA_903889785.1 uncultured Caulobacterales bacterium | reverse complement strand
TCGGCCGCTTCGACTTCACCTTGGCGTCGAACTTCAACGGCACCGACGTGAAGAAGATTCCAACCACCAAGCAACTGTCGGCCCTGCCGGTGCCGCCGATCCTGTTCGATCGCGGCAATCGTCTGACCTTCGAGAAGGGCACCCCCGCCCAGAAGTTCGTGGGCACGATCGACTGGAGCATGAGCCGCTACAGCATCACCGCCAAGGCTACCAAGTACGGTACGGTGCTGATCCCAGGCGCGACCAACGCCAATGCTAACCTGGACTATCGCTCGGGTGCGCATACTTTGGCCGACCTCGAGGGCCGCGTGGAACTGCCCTACAACCTGGCCTGGGCACTCGGCGTGAACAACCTGTTCGACGAATATCCCAATCAGGCCCCGACCATTGTCAACACCAACGGCCCGGTAGGTTTCCCGAGCTTCTCGCCGTTCGGCTTCAACGGCCGCTATGTCTACAGCCGCCTGTCGGTGAAGTGGTAAATCGAACCCACGACGTCGAAAACCTTTAGCGGGAAATCGACAGTCTAACTTGATGCGGCGCGGGACCAAAACGGTCCCGCGCCGTTTCTGTTTGTCCACAGCGAAAACGAGTCTGTGGAAGGCTGACGGAAGGTTCGTGCGCTGCGTCGCGCCATTATCTATTCGTTAAGAAATGGCCCTCGTACCCGTCCTAGATCTCCGCCCGCCGCACAACGATGCGGGCCAGGCCCAGATGCCCTCGAATCTGGAAGCCGAACAAGCCCTGTTGGGTGCACTACTGTATGACAATAGTGCCTACGAACGGCTATCCGACAGGCTGACGGGCGGGCATTTCCACGAGCCGTTCCACCAGCGGCTGTTCACCGCCATTGAGACACATATTCGCAAGGGCCAGTTGGCCGAGCCAATCCTGCTGGCCGACGAATTCAAGCGCGACCCGGCGTTTGAGGCATTGGGCGGGCTGCGCTATCTAGCCGACCTCGTCGACCGGGCCCCGCCGGCGGCCAATGCACCCGACTATGCCCGCGCGGTTTACGACCTCGCCCTGCGCCGCGAACTGATCCGCATCGGCGGAGACATAACCGCCACGGCCCAGCAGGTTGGTGACAGCGAACAGACCGCCCGCGATCAGATCGAATCCGCCGAACAACGCCTGTACACCCTCGCCGAAACCGGCGAGACGACCAGCGGACTTGGCTCGTTCTCCGACGCGCTGCGCGGTGCCATCGAGATGGCCGCTGAAGCCTATAGCCGCGACGGGGGTCTCGCCGGCATTTCGACCGGCCTGATCGACCTGGACAAGATGCTCGGCGGCCTGCACCGCTCCGACCTGATCATCCTGGCCGCCCGCCCCGCCATGGGGAAATCAGCCCTAGCCGCCAATATCGCTTTCCATGCCGCCAAGAACTACGCCTGGGAGCCGCAGCCCGACGGCAACCGAAAGACCGTCAACGGCGGAGTCGTAGCCTTCTTCAGCCTGGAAATGAGTGCCGAACAGCTGGCGCTTCGTCTGCTGGCCGAGGTCTCCGGCGTCTCGTCTGACCGGTTGCGTAAGGGTGAAATTGACGCCAGCGAGTTTGGCCGGGTGCGCGACGCCTCGATGGAAATCCAGGACGCGCCGCTGTTCCTAGACGACACCGGCGGCCTCGCAGTAGGCAAGATGGCCGCCCGCGCACGGCGGCTAAAGCGCCAGCATGGGCTGGATCTGATCGTGGTCGACTATCTGCAACTTCTGACCACAGGCATGTCGAATGGCGTCGATAACCGTGTTCAGGAAGTCAGTATGGTCACCCAGAGCCTCAAGGCCCTGGCCAAGGAGCTGGATGTGCCAATCATCGCCCTGGCCCAGCTAAGCCGACAGGTTGAAAATCGCGAGGACAAGCGCCCACAACTGGCCGACCTCCGGGAATCGGGCTCGATCGAACAAGACGCCGACGTGGTGATGTTTATCTACCGCGAGGCCTACTACTTGGGCCGTACTGAGCCTCGCCTAGACACGCCCGAACACCTCACCTGGCAGGAGGAGATGGACAAGGTCAATCACCTGGCCGAGGTCATCATTGGTAAGCAACGCCACGGCCCGATTGGCTCGGTGAAACTGCACTTCAATGGCGAATTGACCAAGTTCAGCAACCTGGCCCGCGATGGCCGTTTTGAGGTGCGCTAGGTTTCTACTCGCACTGCGGCGGCCCTAGGCTAGGGTCGAAGCGATGACGACTCGCCTCACCATCGACCTCGACGCCCTGGCGGCCAATTACCACACTCTGCGGGCGGAGGCGGCTGGCGCGGAAACATGCCCTGTGGTCAAGGCAAACGGCTATGGCCTGGGGGCAACGGCCGTCTCGACACGGCTGGCCGCCGAGGGCGCGAAGAGCTTCTTCGTGGCGCGGCTTGAAGAGGGCGAGCGCCTGCGCGCAGGCCTGCCCGAGGCGACGATCCATGTGCTCGACGGGCTGAGGGCGGGAACGCAATCACGGCTGATCGCCGCGCGACTCTCTCCGGTTCTGACAAGCGTGGAACAGGCCAAGGCGTGGCAGGATCAGCCGACAGGCCTGCATGTCGATACCGGTATGAACCGACTGGGCGTCAGCGTTGAGGAAGCCCTTGATCTCGCCAAGACGGGATTCCGCCCTGCCCTGCTGGTCAGCCACCTGGGACGCGCCGACGATCCGTCACAGTCGCGCAATCCTCAGCAGTTGGCGCGGTTTCGCCAGGCGCGCGCCGCCTTTCCGGAC
>CAISYT010000130.1 GCA_903889785.1 uncultured Caulobacterales bacterium | reverse complement strand
TTGCCGGAGCGGAGCGGGTGCCCCTAGTCAATGTACGTACTGGTGGGTTTTATTTATTCCGTGCTGTGCTCAAGCGGTGAAAGCGCACAATAGGCCGCGATCCGATATGAGGAAACGCCGTGTTCCGTCCTGTCCTGCGCTGGTCCCACTAGCCATGCGCCACTCGATCGCTACCGTTTCGCTCAGCGGCGGGCTGCAGGAAAAGCTGTACGCGATCGCCGCTGCCAAGTTCGACCTGTTCGAAATTTTCGAGAACGAGCTGGCCTTTTTTGACGGGACGTCCGCCGACCTGAGGGAGTTGGCCGGGCAACTCAACCTGGGCATCTCACTGTTCCAGCCCTTTTTTGATTTCGAGGCCGTACCCGACGCGGTCTTCGCCAAGAATCTCGACCGTGCTACACGCAAGTTCGACCTGATGCTCGCGTTGGGCGCGCCCATGATGCTGGTGTCGTCCAACGCCTCTGCCCATGCCATAGCCGATGATGCACGGGCCGCCGCCCAACTGAGGGCCATGGCGGACGTTGCCGCAGAGCGTGGCTTAAAGATCGGCTACGAGGCGGTGGCCTGGGGTGCCTATGTGAAAAGCTACCACGATGCTTGGCGCATTGTGTCGATGGCCGACCACCCGGCACTGGGCCTGATCCTCGACAGTTTCCACACCCTGGCGGTTGGCGACGATCCTGCCGGGTTCGCGAGCATTCCGGCGGAAAAACTGTTTCACCTGCAGTTGTCAGACGCGCCGCGGCTGGACATGGATGTGCGCCAGATCGGCCGGCATTTCCGTTGCTTGCCGGGCCAGGGCAATCTCGACATCGCCGGGTTTACCGCTGCGGCGATCCGCGCCGGCTATGATGGGCCGCTGTCGATTGAGGTTTTCAATGACGAACTGCGCGCCGCGCCTAACCGGCAAAGCGCCTTGGAGGCGAAGCGTTCACTCCTGTTCGTCGAGGAGCGTGTGCGGCCGCTTGTGTCGATCTCTGACCGCTCGAACCTGATCGATCCGCCGCCGCCACCGAAGATAGAGCAGGTGGCCTTCGTCGAATTCGCTGTCGACGCGACAACCGGCAAGGCCTTGCATGACGGGCTGACGGCCCTGGGCTTTGCCCATATCGGCACCTATCACGACCGTGACGTCGATCTCTACCGGCAGGGCCGCGCCCATATCGTGCTGAATGCCAGTCCGGATTCCTTTGCCCATTATTATCATCACCTGCATGGCCCTTCGGTCTGCGCCATAGGTTTACAGGTGCGGGACCGCGACAGCTTGCTCGCCCGCGCGGACGCCTTCAGCTACAAGCGGCATGCTGAGCAGCCCTGGCCTGATGGCTATCAGATGCTGTCGCTGCGCACCCCGGACGGCAGTCTGCTGCCGGTTGTCGACGACCGCTATGATCCGCTGCAGGACTTTGATCCGCTTGATAGCGACATCGTCAGTGTGGGTATTCAGGATTTCGATCACATTGCGCGGGCTGTGCCGGCGGGACAGTTCGACTCCTGGGTGCTCTACTACCGCGCCTTGCTGGGCCTAACCCCGGAGCCAGCTCTGGACCTGCCCGACCCGCACGGCTTGGTGCGCAGCATGGCCCTGTCCGACGCGGGCAAACATGTGCGCTTCCCACTGAGTTTTTCCGATAGCAATCGCACCGTGGTGGCTCGCTCGCTCTCCACCTTCGCCGGCGCGGGCGTGAACCAGATCGCGTTTTCCACCCGCGACATCTTCGCTACGGTTGTCGCCATGCGGGCAGGCGGCGCGCGGCTGCTGCAGATCCCGGCCAGCTACTATGTCGAGCTTCAGGTCGAGACCGATCTGTCGCCCGAGATTATCGACAAGCTGCACGATCATCAGCTTCTTTACGCCAGCGACGACACCGGCGCGGAATTCCTGCAGGCCTACACCGAGACCTTCCAGGACCGCTTCTTCTTCGAGGTGGTACAGAGGCTGGGCGGCTACGACGGCTATGGCGAGGGGAATGCGCCTGTGCGGATGGCAGCGCAGGCCAGGAAGCGGAGGCTAGAGCCGTGATCACGACGTTCTCGTTGGCGCATCTCAGCCTGCTCGATCTTAACCCGCCCGAACTGATCCTGACGGCGGCAGAGGCGGGTTATGATTACGTGGGATTGCGGCTTGTCGCCGTGACGCGGGGCGGGGCCGCCTGGGCGCTTTGGTCTGACAAACCGATGATGGCCATGACTAAGGCGCGAATGGCGGAAACGGGCGTGGGCGTGTTCGACGTCGAACTGGCTCGGCTCGAACCGGATACGGATGTGGCGCGGTTCGAGCCGCTGTTCGCCGCGGCGGCTGAACTGGGCTGCCATCACACCCTGACCCAAATCGACGACCCAGAGCACAGCCGTGCCGTCGAC
>CAISYT010000129.1 GCA_903889785.1 uncultured Caulobacterales bacterium | reverse complement strand
GGGAACGGCAGGTCGCCCTTTGCGGCCATTTGATACAGGCGGTGCACGCCCGTGGTGGTTTCTTCCGAAACCCCAGTGCAGGCGTCACGGATGGCCGTGTAGAAGCCCGGCTTTTCCTTCAGATAGCGCTTCATCACGCTGTACAGCGCTTCCTCTTCCTCGTTGGTTGGATTGTCGAGGATCGAGGGGTCCTTTTCGGCCTTGGGGCCTAGCACGCAAAGCAGGGTGGCGTCGCCGCCATCGTCGAGGATCAGGTTCGGATAGCCGCCGTCGTGCCATTCGAAGATCTTGTGGGCGTAGTCCCAGTACTCCGGCAGGGTCTCGCCCTTGATGGCGAACACCGGCGTGCCAGCGGCGGCAATGGCGGCGGCAGCGTGGTCCTGGGTGGAGAAGATGTTGCAGCTGGCCCAGCGAACTTCCGCGCCGAGCGCCTGCAGCGTCTCGATCAGCACAGCGGTCTGGATGGTCATGTGCAGGCTGCCGGCGATGCGCGCGCCCTTCAGAACCTGATCCTTGCCGAACTCGGCGCGCGTGGCCATCAGGCCCGGCATCTCGGTCTCGGCAATATCGATTTCCTTACGGCCCCAGGGTGCCAGGCCGATGTCGCGGATGATGTGGTCGGCCATAGTGGCTCCTGCTGCAATGACGGAAGGTGGCTTTCTATATCCACCGGCCCTGTCGCTAGCAACACGACATAAAGACTTCCTTATATGATGCGGCCTAGTCGGCCTCTTGCTAAAGGGGGTGCCATGAGGATTTCCCGCCGATGAACGCGCCCGTCAGCCTGATTGACTCCGCCCTGCCCCGCCATGACCGGGCGCTAGATGAGGTGATGGCCCTGTTCGACCTTCCCTTCACGGCGCTTATTTTCCAGGCTGCGGCCGTACACCGACGCTGGTTTGATCCAACCCAGGTGCAGATGAGCCAGCTCCAGTCGGTCAAGACCGGCGGTTGCGTCGAAAATTACGGCTATTGCAGCCAGCCAGCGCATTTCGACACTGGCCTGAAGGCCTCGAAACTGATGAAGTCCGAGGTGGTGATCGAGCAAGCCGCTCGCGCCAAGGCCGGGGGTGCCAGCCGTTTCTGCATGGGTGCCGCTTGGCGCGACCTAAAGGACCGCGACCTTCCCGAACTAGCGCGGATGATCGGTGGGGTGAAGGCGCTCGGCCTGGAAACCTGCGCCACACTGGGCATGCTCACCGCCGACCAGGCCAAACAACTGAAGGACGCGGGCCTCGATTACTATAACCACAACCTCGACACCGGCCCGGAAGACTACGCCCGCGTGGTCACCACCCGCACCTACCAGGACCGGCTTGATACACTGTCTCACGTGCGCGATGCGGGCATGAGCACCTGCTGCGGCGGTATCGTCGGGGGGAACAGCGCCGCGACCGCGCCAGCCTGTTGCACGCCCTGGCAACCCTGCCGGCCCATCCTGACAGCCTGCCGGTCAACGGACTGGTGCCCGTCAGCGGCACCCCGCTGGGCGCGAGACCATGAGCCGCGAACTCCAGGCGCTGTGTTTCCTGGCCGGCGCCAATTCGATCTTCGTGGGCGACACCCTGTTGACCACGCCTAATCCAGAAAGAAATACCGACGACGCCCTGTTCTCTGACCTTGGGCTGGTCCCAATGCCGGTCGGTGCGGGGCCAAACGCGCACTGAACTTCAGAGGGGCTGCCGCCAGGCGTGGTAGATTTTGAGTATGACCAAGCTGAACACCGCTACGGTCGTGATTGTCGATACCCAGTCCTATAGCCTGGGAAAATATGCCCTGGATCGAACCTTGCAGTCGTTCGCGGCCGACGAGGTCATGGTCTTCAGTGACAGACCCGACGCCTGGGGACGATACGGGGTCACCGCTGTCGAGACAATATCCGCCCTCTCAGACTATAACCGGATCATCCTGAGCAGCCTGCCGGAACGCCTACAAACGGATTTCGCGCTGGTGATTCAGTTCGACGGGTTTGCAATCAACCCGTCTGCATTCACCGCCCAATTCTTCGATTTTGATTATATCGGCGCGCCTTGGGCTGCCGGGCTCATACCGGGCCGGGGTGTCATGGTTGGAAACGGTGGGTTCAGCCTGAGGTCGAAGCGGCTGATCGACAGCGTGGCGAGACACAGTTCGGAGATTGACTTCGATCTCGCCGAGGACGCCACTATCTGCATAGAGCTGAGGGATCGGCTCGAAACCGATGACAAAATCGCGTTCGCTCCGGTCGAGGTTGCCCGACAGTTCTCCATCGAATCTGACCGATCGGTGCGTGTCACTCCGTTCGGCTTTCACGGCCTTCATATTCTGCCGATGATCTATGGCGACGACTATCCCGTCCTGATCGAGAACCTTCCGGCGCGATGCCTCAGGGAGGGATCCTATCAGTTGAGCAATCTGAGGATGGGATTTTCTAACCTGGGTGACGCGGCAAAAGCTCTGCTTGAGCGAAGGGTCTCTCAGTCAAACGCACAGGTGTTTGTGTCCTAGCGCTCTTCGTCGAACTTGTCGGCCACTAGGGCGGTCAGCGCCTCCAGCGCCTGTTCCGCCTGCGGACCGGTTGCGGTGATATCGATGCAGCAGCCAATGCCCGCAGCCAGCATCATCAGGCCCATGATCGAGCGGGCGTCGACGGTGGTTCCGTCCTTGCTGACCTGGACTTCCGCGTCGAACCCGGCGGCGAGCTTGACGAATTTTGCAGAGGCGCGGGCGTGCAGGCCCCGCTGGTTGACGATCTCGACGGTTCGGCTTGCCGCCGCTTCGCTCATTTTTCTCCCGTCAGAACGTAGGAGGCGACAGAGATGTATTTGCGTCCGGCCTCCTGGGCCGCGGCGACGCAGGTTTCGAGCGGTTCGCGCTGACGCACGCTCGCCAATTTTATCAGCATAGGCAGGTTCAGTCCGGCGATCACCTCGGCACGGGTCCGTTCCATCACCGAAATGGCCAGGTTCGACGGCGTGCCGCCGAACATATCCGTCAGCAGAATGACCCCGCCGCCGTCATCGACCGCAGCGCAGGACTTGAGAATGTCGCGCCGCCGACGCCCCATATCGTCATCCGGCCCAATGCATATGGCCTCGACCCCGCGTTGCGGGCCGACCACATGCTCCATCGCGGAGACAAATTCCTCCGCCAGACGCCCGTGCGTCACGATCACGAGCCCAATCATCTACGAACCTTCAACCGATCCCCCGGCCGCAGCGTGGCAAGCGCGAAGGCCTCTTGATACGCCTGTAATTCGCTGTCTCCAAGATGGGCGAGGGCGTGACTTAGTTTCGCAAGTGCAGCGGGTTCAAAAGGCCACAGTGTCAGCTGGGGTAAACAAACGCTCAGCCGGTCAGTTTGTTCCGGATCGGGCAGGCGTTCCACCGAATCGGGGCCTGGAGCGCAGTGGAAGATCAGGTCAATCTGCGCCATCGCTAAGGTGGCATGGGGCACAATCCCCACGCCGCGCGCCTCGATCATTCCGGACAGGGTTTCCGGTGCCCTCCCCCAGAGGTGCTCGCCGCTGGACCAGAGCAAAACCCGATCGTCGGCGACCAGCCTCCAGCCGGCCTCCATGGCGCGCAAGGCCAGGTCGCTCTTGCCAGACCCAGGGGGCCCCTCGATCAGCACGCCATGCCAGCGGCCCCGTGTCCACGTGGCGATTAGGCCTGCATGGGCGATCAATGGCCTACCCCATGCGGGGCGTCAGGCAGGTTGACGAGAAAGCGCGCGCCGGCCACCGATCCATCCGGATTCAGCCGGCTTTCTGCCCGCACTTCGCCGCCGTACGCCGTGATGATCTGACGGGCAATAGACAGGCCCAGGCCACTATTGCCGCCAAAGACTTGGCCCTTGGGCCGGGCGGTATAGAAGCGCTCGAACACGGTTTCCAAATTGTCCGGCGGCACGCCGGGGCCCTCGTCATCGACGTAGATGACGACGCGCCCCTTGGCGCGGGTGGCGCTGAGGCTCACCGTCCCGCCTGGCGGACTGAATGAGCGGGCGTTGTCGATGAGATTGCGCAGCACCTGGCCCAGCGGATTCTCGCGCGCCATGACCATGGCGGGCACCACCATCCGCAGCGCGCGGTCGCTGGTATAGCGCACACGCACGCCCAGCGGTCCGGGCCCCGGCTTAACCTGGGCTTCGTATAGGTTTGCAATCTCGGTCAGCAGGCGCTCCACGTCGATAGGTTCGGGCGGGACGCGCGATAGTTCCGCGTCGATGCGCGAGGCGTTAGAAATGTCGGTGATAAGCCGGTCCAGCCGTCCTGCATCCTGTTTGACGATGCCCAGCAGGCGATTGATCACCGCGGGGTCGGTGACCAGGTCGAGCGTCTCCACGGCTGAGCGGATCGAGGTCAGGGGGTTGCGGATCTCGTGCGCCACATCGGCGGCGAAGCGTTCGGTGGCGTCCATGCGCTCAGACTGCGCATGGGTCATCTCAGCCAGCGCGCGCGCCAGGTCGCCCAGTTCGTCGTCGCGGCGGGCGATATCGGGCAGGCTCATCTCGCGCTCGCCGGCCAGGCGTACCCGGTCGGCAGCCCGGGCCAGGCGCAGCACGGGCCGCGCCACCAAGCGGTTGAGCATCAGCGAAGACGCCAGGGTCGCGGTAATGGCGATCAGGATAAACGGCACCAGGGCGGCACGCTGCGCGGCCACGATCTTGTCGACGTCGCCGGCCTCTAGGGTGAGCACTCCCAAGACCGCAGCCACATGCTGGATCGGCATGGAGACTGAGACCACCCGGTCTCCGGTCTCCGTAAATCGCACCCCCGCCACGGGATGGCCCGCCAGGGCAGTCTTGATTTCGACGGCAAGTCCGGCTTGGGCGCGGGCCAGGGCGCGTGGATCATGATCCTTTCGGGTTATCAGCGGCCAGGGCTTCTCGCCGGGCTTGCGCGCGCGGGCCAGGGCGTGCGCCTCCACCCGGTCGGCAACGGCCTCGGAATCGGCCACCAGTTGGCCAGTGGAATCGAATAGGCGGGCCCGCTGTCCTCGCGGAATGAACAGGATCTGTAGAAATTCGCTGGCTTGCTGGGCTTTCAGCGCCGGCGCCGGATCCCCCACGGTTGCGGTCTCATCCAGCACCTTGACGATAAACTGGCCCTGGGTGGTCAAGCCGTCGATCTGCGCCTGAATCAGCCCGCGACGCAGCTCGTTCAGCACCAGGGCACCGGCGATTAGGATCGCCAGCCCCACCATATTCAAAAGAATGATCAGCCGTCCGAGCTTTGACCCCGCTGGCAGCAGGCCAGCGAAGCGGCGCGCGAGCCCCTTGTCTCGGGGACTCGCGGCGGCGGCCTCGCCCTTCTCGTCAGGATTCTCGGTAACGGTAGCCAACGCCATAAAGGGTCTCTATCGCGTCGAACGCCTTGTCGACTTTGCGGAACTTCTTGCGCATCCGCTTGATGTGGCTGTCGATCGTCCGGTCATCAACGTACACTTGATCATCGTAAGCG
>CAISYT010000128.1 GCA_903889785.1 uncultured Caulobacterales bacterium | reverse complement strand
TTAACTTTATTGTAACAACGTATTCCGCTTTCGTTTGGCGTGGGAATATCCTATGGTGCTTTATCTTACGTAGTGTGACTATCGCGGCCGGTCAGTTCACTCTGGCCGGCCGCTCCCCATTTCTGGGTTCAGCATGCCCTTTGTGCTTAGTTGGGAATGCGGTCGGATATTCCGTTGATGCGGGCGACGCCATATTTGGCGAACCATATCAACGACCGCTCCATGAAATTGCGGCGATTGGCTGGGAACCCTGACACCAGGTCAGTTGCCAACGCCTGCGGTTGGGCCGCGAGCGCGGCATAGAGCGCCTCCATCTCGGCCAGGGTTGGCAACATCTGGGGGGTGAAATTGGCCAGGGCACCGGTAAGGCGGGTTTTTGCGGTCTCCCACGTCATGCCGGGTGTTAGCGCAATCATGGTGTAGGGCGTCAGCCATTCGGTGGGGTAGCTGGCGAATAGGCGGAACGGGTCCAGGCGCCACGGATCTTCGTCTGTGTTGCGCGGGATTTGCGCCTTAGCGGCAGCCAGACGCACGCGGTTCTGCTCGGCCCAAAGCGCCTGGTACCGGGGAATAATCACCTTCCAGTCGAGCGCCGATTGAGCTTGCTTTTGGGCTGCTTCGCCCATGCGCTTGCGCAAGTCCGGCTGTGTCGCCAATTGGTAAATGGCCTCGGCCGAAGCCCCGATATCAACTGCGGTCATCTGTGAGGCCGCACCGATGTAGTGCGAGTAGCTGTCCCAGCCGTGGGCGTAACGGTAGGCAAGGTCACGGCCAAGACCGGCGCGGGGCGAATAGGTTGCGATGCGGAAGCCGTCAAGTTTGTCACGCACGCTTTCGCGATAGCCGTCCCAGTCAGAAACCACACAAGGCAGTTTTGCTGCCATGGCTTCTAAGGGTGTCAGGCCATATGTCTCCTGGATGTTGTCTGACAGGGATAGGAAGAAATCGGCCACAGACCAGATGCTAAATCGCACTTCGGGGCGGCGGCCATCGACAATGCGGTACTGAACGCTGGGGCAGGCCTTTCGGGTCTCACCATGATAGGTGTCGGCGTATTTTTCATCGCCGGCCCAGCCCGACATCACCCAATAGAGCGGCTTGTCGAGCCGCTTGGCAGCAGCCTCCATGGCCAGGGCCATGGGGATAGGGTTCATCTTGGCCTGGACATTGAAGCGGCCAACATAGAGGGCAACGATGGCGTCGGCGGGGATGTCCAGCTCATCACGCCACTTCTTGCGGCTGTCGGCGCTGAAGGCGAATTCGTCACTGTTGATGCCCAGCGGGATGGTGTCGAGGATCGGTCGGTTATGGATCTTAGCGCCCAGCCTGTGGCTTAGGTAATCGCGCGTGGCCTCTAGTTGCGTCTCGGTGGCGGCGCGCACGGCGCGCGAGGTGCAGATCAAGGAGTCCCATCGCTCGACGGGTGCCAGCTGGATGTTGCTGATCGCATCCATGATGTCGTTGGACGCAGTCGTATGGGTTACGCCGCATAGGCCATAGACTGAAGATCCTGTTGGATGTCTCCACCAGCTCTGTTTGGCGAGGTTCGGCGTGGGGATATAGGCCACCCCCGGCTCTCCGAGTTGTTGCAGGCCGCCGCGCTGGATCCAGCGTACGGGTTTGGTGACTTTTTCGATCCGCCCGACGAATTCGTCCATCTTGGTGATCGGCTGGTTAGCGACGTTCCAGAAATAATAGGTGTCGGCCACAGCGTGGCGGATATAGCCGCGCAGGAAACTCTCGCCTGCGGAATGCCGGCCCATCAACGTATTCTGGTTGGTGTTGTAGGCTTCGGGATTCAAATAGATCGCGGCGTTGGCCATAGGGGTCTTCATGCCTCCCTGAAACACAACCG
>CAISYT010000127.1 GCA_903889785.1 uncultured Caulobacterales bacterium | reverse complement strand
GCGGCCATCCATCATGTCCGACGGGGCCAGAATGTCGGCTCCGGCAGAGGCCTGCATAAGCCCCTGTGCGACCAGCAGTTCGATGGTTGGATCGTTCAGAATGCGGCCGTTTTCAATCAGGCCGTCGTGGCCATGGTTAGTGTAAGGGTCCAGCGCCACGTCGCACATGATGCCTACGTCCGGCGCTGCGTCCTTCATGGCTTTGATACAGCGCGGGATCAGGCCGTCGGGGTCGCTGGCGCCGCTGCCCCGGTCATCCTTCATTGCCCCATCGATATGCGGGAATATGGCGATGGCCGGAATGCCGAGGGCCTTGGCTTGCACGGCTTTCTTGGCGGCTTCCGCCACTGACCAGCGCTCGACGCCGGGCAGGGAGGCTACGGGAACTAGCCCCTCACCGTCGTGCACGACAGCCGACCAGATCAGGTCGTTGGGGGTCAGCACGCTCTCGCGTACCAGGCGGCGGGACCAGTCGGCCTGCCGCGTGCGCCGCAGTCGCATGGCGGGATAGGGGGCGAGGTTGGGTGTGTTCATAGCGCTGATTTGCCCAAAGCGCGGTCGGAGGCAAGCCTGACGAAGCCAATAGCCGAACCAACCATCAGCAGGACGGCGTCAATCGCGGTCAGCATAGCGCCGCTGATCATCATGATCATGTTGGAACCGTGCACGTTGAATTTCCAGAAGCTGAAGCCTGAAAGCGCGCTCTGGCCACGGGCCACAAGCACCTCGCCCAGGGCCAGAAAAAAGCCCGATAACCCCAGGATGCCCGCCGGGAGCGCGATAAGGAATGAGCCCCAGAACAGGCCTATCTGGAAGCGGTAGTGGTCCCGTAGAGTGCGTCACCTTGCCCTGCTGCGAATAGGCTAGGGCGACGGCGATGACGGCTGGTACACGGCAAAGAAGAAAGCGAAGAACAGCAGGCCGTAGTTAAACAGTGCCAGCGCGCGCCCGTCATTGGGGGAGCGCATGCCAGTGCGAGGTGCAAGGCTATAGCTCATGCGGCCAAGTTGCTTGTAATTGCCCCCGCTATCAAGTCGGACGTTTTCCCGAGGAAATTGCTAGTGGCTCACAGCGGGCACCTTAGGCTAGGTTCAGTCGAAATAGTCGGAGGCATGAATGCGGGTATCGGGCTTGGGAGCGGTGGGCGCCGCCGTGGTCGGGACATTCATTCTGGCCGGTTGTGCGACGGGACCGTCGTCGCCGCCCGGAATTGGCATTGTTCCCGCCAATATAATAGCCTCCGTTTCCGATCCAGGCCGTCCTGCCGCTGACATGGCGCGCGACGTCGCGCAGCGGCCATCGCAATTGCTTGCATTTGCCGGGGTGAGGGCGGGAGACAAGGTGGTCGATCTGATTCCGGCCGGCGGGTATTTCACCCGACTTTTTTCCATGGCGGTGGGAGCCAAGGGCAAGGTCTATGCCTATGTGCCTGATGAATTGACCAAACTGGCCAATCCGCCGCGCGATCCCGCCGTGGCGTTAATCACGCGCGATCCGGCCTATGCCAATTCCGTACTTTATCTGCGCAACCTGTCGGACTTTGTCCTGCCAGAGAGGGTCGACCTGATCTTTATTGGCCACCACTATCACGACATGAAGTCTGCGATTTTAGGACCGGTCGACTTGCGCCGTTTCAGCGCCGCGGCCTTTGCGGCGCTCAAGCCGGGTGGTGCCTATGTGGTTGTCGACTTCGCGGCCGCGCCAGGGGCAACTGCCGAGGCGGCGGCTGGGCTTGGCCGAGTTGATCCCGCCATGGTCAAGGCGGAGGCTAGCGCGGCCGGCTTTGTGTTTATGGGCGAGACCAACCTGCTTTCAGACCCAACGGACTCCCACACAGCCTTGGCCCAGGAAGGGGTTGCGGGAAAGTCGGATCAGTTTGCCTACCGCTTCCTCCGGCCCCGTTGATCGATATCAAAGACCCGTGGGAAGCGTTTTTGCTAACGCCTCTCAGGAGGTCTAGAGGATATGGACATCCGCGGGTGCCGTGTGCGAGAAACCCCGGCTGTAAAAGGGTATTTGGCCTTCGCCGCCGTGTAAGGACGGGCGAGGCTCGGAGCGCGTGACGATGGATTACAAGGCGGCTTTCCAGGGCGCAGTCGAACGCGTCCGGTCAGAAGGGCGTTATCGGGTTTTTGCCGATCTCAAGCGCCATCGTGGCCAGTTTCCCCGTGCGACCTGGACCAGCCCAGAAACAGGTGCCGAATCCGAAGTCGTGGTCTGGTGCTCGAATGACTACCTTGGCCAAGGCCAAAACCCCGTCGTGACCGAGGCGATGAAGGCGGCGATTGACGCCCACGGTTCCGGCTCGGGTGGCACGCGTAACATCTCCGGCACGAATCACAGCCACGTCCAGCTCGAGGCTGAATTGGCGGATCTGCACGGCAAGGAAGCAGCGCTGCTGTTCACCTCAGGTTATGTTTCTAACGAAGCGACACTCTCGACTCTCTACAATATTCTGCCGGGTCTGATCATCTTCTCGGACTCTGAGAACCATGCCTCGATGATCGCGGGAATCCGCGCTGGCCGGGGCGAAAAGCACGTATTTCGCCACAATGACCTGGCGCACCTGGAAGCCCTGCTGGTCGCTGCGTCGGTCGATGCACCAAAACTGATCGCGTTCGAGAGTGTCTATTCCATGGATGGCGATATCGCCGACATCCCGGCGATCGTGGCCCTGGCCAAGCGCTTCGGCGCCATGACCTACCTTGATGAGGTGCACGCCGTCGGCATGTACGGCCAGCGCGGCGGCGGTGTTGCCGAACGCGATGGGGTCATGGATCAGATCGACATCTGTGAAGGCACCCTGGGCAAGGCATTCGGCGTGATGGGTGGATATATCGCTGCCGACACGGTGATCGTCGACGCGATCCGCTCCTATGCCGGCGGCTTCATCTTCACGACCTCGCTGCCTCCCTCCCTGACCGCCGGCGCGGCGGCAAGCGTGCGCTATTTGAAAGCGCATAACGAAGTGCGTATCGCTCATCAGGAGCGAGCGGCGACTTTGAAGCGCATGATGGTCGAGGCCAGCCTTCCGGTAATGCCATCGACGAGCCACATCGTACCGGTGATGGTCGGAGATCCGGTGCACTGCAAGCTGGTTTCGGATCTATTGCTCAGTGACTACGGCATCTATGTGCAGCCGATCAATTATCCCACGGTGGCACGTGGAACAGAGCGCCTGCGCTTTACGCCGACGCCGTTCCACACCGATGAGATGATGCGAGACTTGGTCAACGCCTTGTCGAAGCTGTGGGCGCACTGCAACGTGGCTCGCCTTGGCGGCTACGCAGCCTAGTACTTCAGTTCAGCCGGGTTCGCCCGGGCTTGCGCTGGGCGTTGAGGTCCAACAAAAGTTGAACGATCTCGCGGTCAGGGTAAGAGGGACCACCTTCTAATCGGAGCCGCCGTCATGACCCCCGCTGAGACCGACTTTGCACCCACCGCCGCCTTCTTCGGCGAGTGTCTGGGTCGCGGCGATCCGGCTATTGCTGGCTGGATTGAACATGAATTGGAGCGCCAGCAGAGCCAGATCGAGCTGATTGCCTCAGAAAATATTGTCAGCCGCGCGGTTCTAGAGGCGCAGGGCTCGATTCTGACCAACAAATACGCCGAGGGCTACCCCGGCAAGCGCTACTACGGTGGCTGCGAGTTCGTGGACGAGATTGAGACCCTGGCTATTGAACGGGCCAAACATCTGTTCGGGGCGGGTTTTGCCAATGTGCAGCCGCATTCGGGCAGCCAGGCCAACCAGGCGGTGTTCAATGCGCTGCTGAAACCCGGCGACGCCTTCATGGGCATGGACCTTGCGGCTGGCGGGCACCTGACCCATGGCAGCCCCGCCAACCAGTCTGGCAAATGGTTCAAGCCGGTGCCCTACACTGTGCGCCAGCAGGACTGCCTTATCGACTATGACGCCTTGGCCGAGATCGCCAAGCGCGAGTCGCCTAAACTCATCATCGCCGGCGGCAGTGCCTATTCCCGCCAGATCGACTTTGCCAAGTTCCGCGCCGTGGCGGACAGCGTCGGGGCGTATCTGATGGTTGATATGGCCCATTTTGCCGGTCTGGTCGCCGGGGGGGCACACCCTAACCCCGTGCCGCACGCCCATGTGGTGACAACCACGACCCACAAGACCCTGCGCGGTCCGCGCGGCGGCATGATCCTGACCAATGACGAAGCGATCGCCAAGAAGATCAATTCGGCCATTTTTCCAGGCATACAGGGTGGCCCGCTGATGCATGTGATCGCCGCCAAGGCTGTCGCCTTCGGGGAGGCGCTGACGCCGGAGTTCAAGGCCTATGCCCATCTCGTTGTCGCCAATGCGCGCGCCCTGAGTGAAGCCCTGCAGGCGGCGGGACTCTCCATCGTGACTGGTGGTACCGATACCCACCTGATGAGCGCCGACCTGCGCCGCAAGGGCGTGACGGGGCGCGACACCGAGCAAGCGCTGGAGCGGGCGTTCATCACCTGCAACAAGAACAGCGTGCCGTTCGACCCCACCCCATTCACCGTTACCTCGGGCGTGCGCCTGGGGACGCCGGCGGGTACCACGCGAGGCTTTGGCGAGGCGGAGTTCCGCACGGTTGGGGGATTGATTGGCCGGGTGGTTGACGGTTTGGCAGCCAATGACGGCCAACTGGCAAATGTTGAGGCATCGGTTCGTGAAGAGGTAAAGGCCTTGACCGCCCGCTTCCCCATCTACGCTTAGGGGTATAGGCTCGCTGCGAACACAAGGTCTTCCATGCGTTGCCCCTTTTGCGGCCAAGCCGAAAGTCAGGTCAAGGATAGCCGCCCGGCTGAAGACGGCGCGGCAATTCGACGCCGCCGGTGGTGTCCAGACTGCGATGGCCGATTCACGACCTTCGAGCGCGTTCAGTTGCGCGAACTAACGATCCTGAAGCGGTCTGGTCGACGTGCGCCATTTGAACGCGAGAAACTCATCCGGTCGATTTCTATCGCGCTGCGCAAAAGGCCGATCGAGCCTGAGCGCATCGAACGGATGGTCAATGGCATTGTCCGACAGTTGGAAAGCCAGGGCGAGACTGAACTCCCGTCGAGTTCTGTCGGCGAACTGGTCATGACGGCGCTCAAGTCGCTCGATAACGTGGCCTATGTGCGTTATGCGTCGGTCTATCGCGATTTTCGCCAGACTGAAGACTTTGCCAAGTTCCTGGGCCAGGAAGGCCTGGGCGATGGGGATGAGGTACGGTAATGGGCCAGCGCGCGAGCGAACTTATCGTCGAGCCCGAGTCTTATTTCCGGGGTAGCGATGTCCTGTTTGACGGGACAATCAATCTGGCACCGTCGTTAGGCCATGCATTTTTGGCGTTTAGTGACCGAGTTTTGGGAAGCGTTTGATGGCCGCAAAACCGCAAGCGCGTTCGGTGGCGCGCCTGGCCGCCATCCAGGCGCTTTACCAGATGGAAGCCGCCCAGGCGGGAGTGGATACGGTCGTGGCCGAATTCACGACGTACCGCTTTGAGCGTGACTTGGAAGGCCAGACCCTGGCCGTTGCCGATGAGGCGTTCTTCGCCGAGATCGTGCGCGGGATCGTGGCCGAGCAGGGTGGAGTCGATCGTGCCATCGCCCGGCGGTTGGCCACAGGTTGGAAACTCGACCGAATTGACGCCACCTTACGGGCCACTCTTCGGGCCGGTGTCTATGAGCTGATGCATCGGCCAGATGTGCCGACCGAAGTGGTGATCGACGAATATGTCGAGATCGCCAAGTCATTTTTTGAGGGCCCCGAGCCAGGCTTCGTCAATGGAGCTCTGGACGCCATCGCCCACGATGAACGGGTCTAAGTCTCGCCATCCCGGCGAGTTTGAGAGCATCGCTCGCCTGCTGCGGCCCTTGACGCGGGGTGATCCTGCCGCGCTCGACCTACTTGACGACGCTGCCGTTATGCCTGGGCGGCCTGGTTTTGACCTGGTGTTGTCGCAGGACGCCATGACGGCCGGGGTGCATTTTTTGCCCGAAACACCTCTGGACCTGGTCGGTCGTCGCCTGCTGCGCGCCGCCCTGTCAGATCTCGCGGCGAAGGCGTCAAAGCCCTTCTCCTATATGCTGAGTCTAGCCTGGCCAGATGGGTCTGGGTGGACGGCTCGGGAAGCCTTAGTCAAGGGGCTGGCGCAGGATGGCGACATCTTCGGCGTCTCACTGATCGGCGGCGACACGGTATCGACCTCGGGTCCCTTCATGGCCAGCGTTACGGTGTTGGGCTGGTCGCCTGCAGGGGCTATGGTGCGACGGGGTGGGGCGAAGGCCGGTGACCTTTTGGTCGTGAGTGGCACGATCGGCGATGGCCACCTCGGGCTGCTGGCGGCGAAGGGCGAGATCGCGCCCGATCCGCATCTGCTTGAGCGATTTTACCTGCCTCAGCCGCGCTTCGATCTGGCCGCCGCGATCCAGGATTATGCCCACGCCAGCGCTGACGTCTCCGACGGATTGCTGGCGGACGCTCATAATATTGCGGTGGCCAGCGGCTTGAAGGTCGTGATCGATCTGGATCGGCTGCCACTGTCAAAGTCGGCCAGCGTCTGGCTGGACGCACAGGTGGACGGCGTTGCTGGCCTCACTGGGCTGGCCAGCGGTGGCGACGACTATGAAATCGTCATGGCTGTGGCACCCGAGGCTTTGGGGGCCTTTAGGGTCGCAGCCGGCGCCGAGGTGGCTGTCGTCGGTCGATTCGAGGCTGGGGAGGGGGCGGAGGTGCAGTTTGGCGGTGCACCGGTGCGCATTGGTCAGCTTGGCTGGAGTCACGGCTAACCGGGCGTCAAGATATAGGTGCTATCAGGTCATGCATGCGCCGCGGCCTGATCCTGTGTATCGTCCTTGGCTTTAGCGCCTCCGCGTTTGCGGCAGAGAAGCCAAAGGCTGAATCGGGTGACGGATCCATCGACCAATACATCGATTTAACGCCCATGGCCCTGCCGGTCATTTCAGGCGGAATGATCAAGAATTACATTTATATACGGGTGCGTGTGAATCTAGACAAAGCTGTTGATGCGGAGAAGGCACGCGATCGTGAACCCTATTTGCGTGATGCCCTGATCCACGCTGCCTACCGTACCCCCTTTTACTCGTGGTGATAGCTTTTTGAAGCTCGACGAGGCCAAGTTAAGCGCGGCAATCACGCGCGACGCCTCGGCGGTTCTGGGGCCCAATAAGGTCTCATCGGTCGTGGTGATGACCCAGGATTCGCAGCGCGTATTTGGAGTGGCGCACCCGAACTAGGCCTGAACAGTGTTTTCATCCGACGCGTGGTTGCTTCTAGGCCCCGCATTTGGCAGTTTCTCCCTCTTTTAGGGGAGGCAGCCTGTCGGCTGTCGTCCATTTCAGGGGGCGAGGGGTGTACTGTCGGTTGTTATCCGGCCGCGCCGCCGCATACCCAAGTCGGACAAAGGGCGGACAAGACACATGAGTAATTGGCTGGTTATGGCCATAGCAGCGGGCCTTTTGGCGGTGTTGTATGGCGTGTTTCAGACAATGGTGCTGTTGCGAAAATCACCCGGCAATGCACGGATGCAGGAAATCGCCGCGGCGATTCAGGAAGGCGCCCAAGCCTACCTGAAGCGCCAGTACACCGCGATCGGCATGGTCGGGGTTGTCGTGCTGGTGGCCTTGTTCCTCTTGATCGGCGCCTATGCGGCCGTCGGCTTCCTGATCGGTGCGGTACTTTCTGGTGCCGCCGGCTTTGCCGGTATGCTGATCTCGGTCCGCGCCAATGTG
>CAISYT010000126.1 GCA_903889785.1 uncultured Caulobacterales bacterium | reverse complement strand
TCGAGGACGAGGAGATCAAGGCCTCCCTTGCCGCCGCCCAACCCTATTCTGAATGGCTGGCTCGCACGCAGTTCAAGCTGGCGGACCTACCGTCGGCACCTCCGACTGACCAAGCGCTTGGCCCGGATGTGGCACCGCTACTCGATCGACAGCAGGCCTTCGGCTACACGCAAGAAGATCTGCAATTCTTCCTCGAACCCATGGCCGTGACGGGAGAAGACCCGATCGGGTCGATGGGCCAGGATATTCCGATTGCGGTGCTCTCCAAGCGCCCCAAGCTGCTCTACGACTACTTCAAGCAAAACTTCGCCCAGGTCACCAATCCACCGATCGATCCGATCCGCGAGGAACTGGTGATGAGCCTTGTGTCAATGATTGGGCCGCGCCCGAACCTGCTCGGCCGCCAAGCAGGCACGCACAAGCGGCTGGAAGTCTCTCAGCCTATCCTGGCCGATGATGACCTTGCCAAGATCCGGGCGATCAGCGAACTGCTGGATGGGGCCTTCCGCACCGCCACGCTCGACACCACCTGGCCCGCCGAGGAGGGCCCCGCCGGCATCAAGGCCGCGCTGGATCGACTGTGCAGCGAGGCGACTGATAACGTTCTGGCGGACATGAATATCCTGATCCTGTCGGATCGGGCGGTGTCCGAGGGGCGGATTCCTATCCCGGCTGCACTCGCGACGGCAGCGGTGCACCATCATCTGATCCGTCAGGGCCTGCGTATGCAGACGGGCCTGGTGATCGAGACCGGCGAAGTCCGCGAAGTACATCACTTCTGTGTCCTCGCCGGCTATGGTGCCGAGGCTGTGAATCCCTATCTGGCGTTCGAAACCATCGAGCAGTTGCGGGTTCGAAACGGCCTGAGCCTGTCGGGCTATGAGGTGCGCAAGAACTACATCAAGGCCATCGGCAAGGGCATGCTGAAGGTGATGTCCAAGATGGGCATCTCAACCTATCAGTCCTACTGCGGCGCGCAGATTTTCGATGCCGTGGGCCTCAACTCCCAGGTGATCGAGCAGTATTTCACCGGCACCGCCACCACGATCGAGGGCATCGGTCTGGACCAGATTGCCCAGGAAGCCGTTCGTCGCCACAGCGACGCCTTCGGCGACAGCCCGATCTACGCCACCCAGTTGGACGTGGGCGGTTCCTTCGCCGTGCGTATCCGCGGCGAGGCGCACGCCTGGACTTCGGATACGGTCAGCCGACTACAGCACGCTGTTCGTGGCAACCTGCCCCATGAGTACAAGGCCTTTGCCGCCGGCATTAACGAACAGTCCGAGCGCCTTTTGACCATCCGCGGCCTGATGCGGTTCAAGTTCGCTGAAACGCCGCTGAGCCTCGACGAGGTCGAACCGGCGAGCCAGATCGTCAAACGTTTCGCGACCGGCGCGATGAGCTTTGGCTCCATCAGCCGTGAGGCCCACACCACTCTCGCCATCGCGATGAACCGCATCGGCGGCAAGTCCAATACGGGTGAGGGGGGCGAGGAAGTCGACCGCTTCAAGCCGATGGCCAATGGCGACTCGATGCGTTCGGCGATCAAGCAGGTGGCGTCCGGCCGCTTTGGGGTTACCGCCGAGTATCTGGTCAATGCCGACGACATCCAGATCAAGATGGCCCAGGGTGCCAAGCCGGGTGAAGGCGGCCAGCTGCCGGGCCACAAGGTTGACGCCAATATCGCCCGCGTGCGGCATTCGACGCCGGGCGTGGGTCTGATATCGCCGCCGCCGCACCACGATATTTATTCGATCGAGGATTTGGCCCAGCTGATCCACGACCTGAAGAACGTCAACGCCAAGGCCCGCATCTCTGTGAAGCTGGTCTCGGAAGTTGGCGTCGGCACAGTGGCGGCTGGCGTGGCCAAGGCGCGCGCTGACCATATCACCATCTCTGGTTTCGAAGGCGGTACCGGTGCCTCCCCCCTGACCTCCCTGACCCATGCCGGCTCCCCGTGGGAGATCGGCCTGGCCGAGACCCAGCAGACCCTGCTGCTCAACGGCCTGCGCACACGCGTGGCTGTGCAGGCCGACGGTGGTCTGCGCACTGGCCGCGACGTGGCCATCGCTGCCCTACTGGGCGCAGACGAGTTCGGCTTTGCCACAGCCCCGCTGATCGCGGCGGGCTGCATCATGATGCGTAAGTGCCACCTGAACACCTGCCCGGTTGGCGTGGCGACGCAGGACCCGGTGCTGCGGGCGCGATTCACCGGCCAGCCCGAGCACGTGATCAATTACTTCTTCTTCGTCGCCGAAGAGCTGCGCGAGATCATGGCGCAGCTGGGCTTCCGGACGATGGCGGAGATGATCGGTCAAGTCGAACGGCTCGATACGCGCGATGCGGTTGACCATTGGAAGGCGGGTGGCGTCGACCTGTCCAAAATCCTGCACGCTGTGCGGCCCGAGGGCCAGAAGAGCCTCTGGAACATGGACCGGCAGGACCATGGCCTTGGCAAGGCTCTGGACAACGTCCTGATCGCCGATGCCAAGGATGCCCTGGCCACCGGCGCGCCGATGCGTGGCGAATATCCCATCCGCAATATCAACCGCACAGTGGGTGCCATGCTCTCGGGCGAGGTGGCGCGGGCCTATGGCCATGCCGGCTTGCCAGAGGACACCATCGCCCTGACCTTCCATGGCGAGGCGGGCCAGAGCTTTGGGGCCTTCGCCGCGCGTGGCGTTAGCCTGGAGCTGATTGGCGACGGCAACGACTATGTCGGCAAGGGCTTGTCGGGCGGCCGCGTTGTGGTGCGCCAGCCCAAACATTCCACGCGGGATGCGACGAAGAATATCATCGTCGGCAACACGGTGCTCTATGGCGCGATCGCAGGTGAGGCCTATTTCCAGGGCGTTGCTGGCGAGCGGTTCGCGGTGCGCAATTCGGGCGCCGTTACGGTGGTCGAGGGGACGGGCGACCATGGTTGTGAATACATGACTGGCGGCGTCGTGGTGGTTCTGGGTGAGACCGGGCGCAACTTTGCGGCGGGCATGTCGGGCGGCATCGCTTATGTCTATGATCCCGTCGGACGCTTTGCATCGCTGTGCAACGCCGCGATGGTGGACCTGGACTATGTCACCCCCGCAATTGGCGACGCCGACGATCCTACACGCCCCAGCCAGCGCTCGCTGGCGGTGGACAATAACGGCATGGGCGACATGCTGCGGTTCGACGCCGAACGCTTGCGCATCCTGATCGAGCGCCACCTGCTCTATACGGGCAGCGAAAGGGCGCGCGAGATCCTGGACAATTGGGAGGCCAGCCTGTCGGCCTTCATGAAGGTGATGCCCAAGGACTACCGCCGTGCGCTGACGGATATGTCGGCAGAGCGCCTTGCCGCTGCCGCCGTCGCGGCTGAATAGAAACCCGAGAGTCGGAGATACCTATGGGCAAGCCCACCGGCTTCCTGGAAACAGAGCGCCAGGATCGTGGCTATGAAAAGCCACAGGACCGATTGCACCACTGGAGGGAATTCGTCCGTCCTCTGCCGTCTGAAACCCTGAACGGCCAGGCAGCCCGTTGCATGGATTGTGGCATCCCGTTTTGCCATAATGGCTGCCCGGTCAACAATCAGATCCCCGACTTCAATGCCCTGGTCTATCGGGAGCAATGGAAGACGGCGTTGGAGAACCTGCACTCCACCAACAACTTTCCGGAGTTCACCGGCCGCGTTTGCCCCGCCCCATGCGAGGCCTCCTGCACGCTCAACATTATCGACGCGCCGGTAACAATCAAAACCATTGAGTGCGCCATCGTCGACAAGGGGTGGGAAGAGGGCTGGATCGTGCCGCAGATGTCGCCGCGCGGCACCGGCAAACGGGTGGCCGTGGTGGGGTCTGGTCCTGCCGGCCTGGCCTGCGCCCAGCAACTGGCCCGCGCTGGACATGCGACCACGGTGTTCGAGAAATCCGACCGCATCGGCGGACTGCTTCGCTACGGCATCCCTGACTTCAAGATGGAGAAGCCCCTCATCGATCGCCGTGTGGCGCAGATGGAGGCCGAGGGTGTGCTTTTCCGCACCAATATGGAGATCGGTGTCAACGTCTCGGTGCAGCGCCTGCTGGACGATTACGACGTGCTGGTGATGGCCGGTGGCGCCGAAGCCGCCCGCGACCTTGATGTTCCTGGCCGTGCGCTGGCGGGTATCCACTACGCCATGACGTTCTTGCCGCAGCAGAACAAGCGCAACGCTGGCGATCCGGAAGCGGTCGCGGCGCCGGACGGCGCGATCAGCGCGGCGGGCAAACATGTCGTGGTCATCGGCGGTGGCGATACAGGCAGCGACTGCATCGGCACCTCCAACCGTCAGGGCGCTTTATCGGTCACCCAGCTCGAGATCATGCCTCAGCCGCCCGAGCACGAGAACAAGGCCCTGACCTGGCCGGACTGGCCGCTGCGGATGCGCACGTCGACATCGCAGCAAGAGGGTGCCGAGCGCGATTTTGCCGTCGCGACCAAGCGGGCGATCGGCACCCACGGCCGCCTCACCGCGCTGGAATGTGTTCGCCTGGCATGGGGCGCTGGACCTGATGGGCGTATGGCTTTTTCGGAAATCCCCGGTTCGGAATTCGAGCTGAAGGCCGATCTCGTTCTGCTGGCCATGGGGTTCACCGGCCCCACCCGCACCGCCCTGCTGGAACAGAGCGGCGTCGAGCTCGACGGGCGTGGCAATGTCAAAGCGAACGTCGCCGACTATCGCACCTCGGCCGATAAGGTGTTCAGCTGTGGTGACATGCGCCGGGGCCAGTCCCTGGTGGTTTGGGCGATCCGTGAGGGACGACAATGTGCTCAGGCGGTGGATGCTCACCTCATGGGATCAAGCAATCTGCCGCGTTAGGACGTAAATTCGCTCCGGCCGAGGGTGTCGGCGCGATCAGTTTCAGGGGTGAGCGCGATAGGCGGGGGCAACCGCGCGGCGCACACTCAACCACAATAAAAGGGAGGTCTCTATGACTCGTCGGCTTCATATCGGAGCTCTTTGCGCTGTTCTGACCTTGGCGCTGTCGCCGATGGCGCAGCTGTCGGCCCAGACACCCCGGCCTGAGGTCAAACAGCGCTTTATCGAACAGGCCTGGGGCAATGGCCTCAATCTTGATCAGCTCCTGGGCGAGCAGTTCAAGGCCGGGGTTCCCAAGAGCGGGGTCAAGGTCACTAAGGATCTCGCCTACGGCAAGGCCGAGCGCCAGAAGGTCGATGTC
>CAISYT010000125.1 GCA_903889785.1 uncultured Caulobacterales bacterium | reverse complement strand
GCTGCCGCGGCCCTGGCCCTGGGCCGCAGCGCTGATCGCCGCAGCGGTATTCAGCCCGAACATTTTGTGGAACGCCGCTAACGGCTGGGAAGCCTTTTCGAAGCAGTTCGGGCGCGTGGCCGCGACCCATTTCCGGCCCAGTCTCCTGGTCGAGTTCCTGGTCTCCGAGGCCTTGCTGCTCAACCCGCTGATCACCCCATTCGCGGTTGCCGGCTTAATCGGTGCGTTCCGCAAGGGCGATGGCCGGGGCCGGAATCCGCTGCTGCCTTTGATTTTTCTGTCGGTGCCCTTCGCCGTCTATCTCTGCCTGCATAGCCTGCACGACCGGGTGCAGGCGCATTGGCCCACGCCGCTGTTTCCTGGCCTCGCCATCTGCGCCGCCTGTGCCGCAGAGCGGGCGAAAAAGCCGTTGGCGCTTATGGCGCGCGCCGCAGTCGCGCCCTTTGGCCTTGGCCTGACCCTGCTCGCCCTGGCTCACATGGCCTTGCCCGTCACCGACCACCTGGGTGGCAAGGACCCGGTGCTGGCCCTACGCAACTGGCCGCAATTCGACGCCCAGGTCGATGCAATGCGCGTCGCCCACGGCGCAGCCTGGGTCGGGGGGCTGAGCTATGGAACCACCGCCCAGATGCAGGTCGACAAAGGTATCAATGCCCCCGTGCTGCAAGTCAGCGAGCGCCACCGCTATCCAGCCGTCGACCGCTCATGGAGCGCCGACATGACTCGGCCGGGACTGTTGATCGATCTGCTCCGGCGCATGGAGCCGTCTGACCTCAAGCGCTGTTTTGCCTCGGTGACCTTCGTTGGCGAGATTGATCGCGATCCGGATCTTGGCTCCTCCGACCGGTACGGGGCTTACCTCGTCAGCGGCCCATTGATGGACGTGCTCCACGCCGGCTGCTGGGAATCCAAGTCGATCGTCGACGATGCCTTGAAGTTCAACGCCAGGGCCGGAAACTGACCCGCCGTAATTTCAGAAAACACAGGGGAGAACCATGCCGAGCGAACTGTTCGAAAAAGGTCTGAAGGTCCGCAAGGAAGTGTTGGGCGAGGCCTATGTCGAGGCCGCCTTCGCCAATGCCGACGACTTCACCCGGCCGATGCAGGAATACGCCACCGAGGCCTGTTGGGGCGCGATCTGGAGCCGCGAGGGCCTGGATCGGCGCACCCGCAGCATCATCAACCTGTCGATGATCAGCGCCTTGAACCGCCCGCACGAGCTGAAGCTGCACGTCAAGGCAGCCTTGACCAACGGCCTGACCCGCGAGGAGATCTGCGAGATCATGTTGCAGATTGCCTGCTACTGCGGCGTCCCCGCCGGCATGGACAGCTTCCGTATCGCGCGGGAAGCGTTCAAGGAAGTGGACGCGGCAGGCTGAAAAAGGATCGGCTTAACGGGGATTCGCGGCCCGCATCTTTGTTGCGCCGGTAGCCGCCGATGCACAGCGAAGGCATGGGGATGCGTCGCTGCGAACTTCGCCATCGCCTAGCCTATTGGGAATCGCCATTGTATTGAAGAGCGGGCGCGCCGAAGCGGCGGAAATCAGGGTCCCTCGATGGCCGCATCCGATAGTCCTGTCCGCAAGCGCAGAAGCCCGTCGCGGAACGATCCGCTGGCGGCAGACCACCGCGACGCGCTGCAACTGGACCAGGCTTTGGTCTGGGTTGTGATCCCCTGCTATCGGGTCAAGGCTCACATCCTTGGTGTCCTCGCCGGAATTCCCGCCTGGGTTCAGGGGGTGGTCTGTATCGACGATGCCTGCCCGGAACAGTCGGGCGACTTCATCGAGGCCAACTGCAAAGACAAGCGGATGCATGTGCTGCGCTTGCCGGAAAATCAGGGGGTCGGCGGTGCCACCCTGGCGGGCTATGCCTTGGCGCTGGAGCTGGGGGCGGCCATCATGGTCAAGCTGGACGGCGACGGCCAGATGGATCCCGACGACCTGCCGCAACTGCTCGCCCCGATCCTGCTGGGCGAGGCCGACTACGCCAAGGGCAATCGCTTCACCACCATGAGCCACCTGCAGGCCATGCCCGGGGTTCGCACCTTCGGCAACGCGGCGCTCAGCATGATCGCGAAGGTCTCGACAGGCTACTGGGGCGTCTTCGATCCAACCAACGGCTTCACCGCCATCGAGGCCAGCGTGGCACGGTTGATCATGGTGCGCGCCATCGACCGCCGCTATTTCTTCGAGACCGACATGCTCTACAACCTGGGCTCGCTGCGCGCCGTCGTGAAAGATGTCGCAATTCCGGCGCGTTACGCCGACGAGGAAAGCAACCTGCGGATTGGCAAAATTCTGTTGCCGTTCGCCGCCAAGCACTTGCGCAACGCTGCGCGCCGACTGATCGGCCAGTATTTCGTACGCGACCTGAACATTGCCTCGATAGAGACCATCCTAGGCGTGCCGCTGCTGCTGTTCGGCTTGCTCTATGGCCTGTCGTGGATCCACAAGCCGCATGTGGGGCCGGCCCCGGCTGGGGTGGTCATGTTGGCCGCTCTGCCGGTGATTATCGGTGTGCAGTTCCTGCTCCAGGCGGTGAACTATGACGTGCAGAGCGCCCCGTCAGAGCCGATCCATCCCAGGCTGCGTGCTGTCGAGCGGCTGAAGGGAGGTGCGGCGTGAGCCTGGCTGAGTCGGACTGCCCAGCGCCCCGTTCGCGCTGGATTTGGGTCTATTGGGCCATCGTCGCCCTGGGCTTTGCCGGTGTGCTGGCGATCAACCTGCCGGGCCAGGCTTCATTCGACACCGTGATGGAACTCTACCAGGGCCGTAATAGCCACCAGATCACCTTCGACCCCTGGATCGTCTCCTGGCTTCTGGGCCTGGCCGACGCGGTCATCCCCGGCACCGGCCTGTTTATGCTGCTGGACGTAGCCATGTTTTTCGCATGTCTGGCTGCTCTGCCCCTGCTGCGCGCCAAAACCAGCCGCTGGTCAATTCTGGCCCTAGCCCTGGTG
>CAISYT010000124.1 GCA_903889785.1 uncultured Caulobacterales bacterium | reverse complement strand
CTTTCGCCAACGAGCATGGCGCGGGCACCAGACTGCTCCAGCGTCGTGATATCGCGGACGCTGTGGATGCCGCTTTCGGTCACAAGCAGGGCGTTTTGCGGAGCCAGGACCGCCAATCGTCCGGTGGTGCCAAGGTCTGTCGCGAAAGTACGCAGGTTACGGTTGTTTACGCCCACCAGGGTTGCCCCCAAGGCACCGGCACGTTCCATCTCGTCTTCGTCATGCACTTCGACCAAAGCATCCATCCCCAGTCTCTGGGTCTCGTTTAGAAGGTCTGTCGCTAGGGCGTCGTCGCACAGGGCCAGGATCACCAATATGCAGTCGGCCCCCAGGGCGCGGCTTTCTGCGATCTGCCACGGGTCGATCATGAAGTCCTTGCGCAGCACAGGCAGGTCGACCGTCGCACGGACCGCGACCAGATAGGCATCATCGCCCTGGAAACTGGGTCCATCGGTCAGTACCGACAGGCACGCCGCACCGCCGGAGGCATAGGCCGCAGCGTGGACCGGCGGATCGAAATCGGCTCGGATCAGTCCCTTCGATGGCGACGCCTTCTTGATCTCGGCGATCAGAGCCAGGCGTCCTGGTGCATAGGCGCGTTCTAGGGCAGCCTTAAAGCCCCGTGGCGTACCGGCATCGATGGTAGCGGTCTCAATTTGGCTGATCGAGCGCTTTGCCTTGCGATCGGCCACCTCAGCGCGCTTGTAGGCCGCGATCCGGTCCAGAATGTCCGTCATTAAACCAGCACCGGTGTGGCCGCCGCAGCGGCTGGTGGCGCACGGGTCAGCAGGGCAAGCGTGTGCAAGGCGGCGGCGGCGCGGCCGCTATCGATAGACTCTCCAGCGGCGTCTATGCCGTGATGCAGGGTCTCGACCTTATTGGAAACCAGCAGGGCGGCGGCAGCGTTCAGAAGCACGATATCCCGATAAGGCCCCTTCACCCCAGCCAGGAGGCTTTGGATCGCTTCGGCGTTGAAGGTGGGGTCGCCGCCGCGCAGATCATCGAGGGTTACGGTTTTCAGACCAACGGCTTGCGGCGATATATTGAACATCCGCACGCTGCCGTCGTGCCATTCGGCGATTTCAGTCTCGCCCGTGGTGGTTAGTTCATCCATGCCCTGGCCATGAACGACCCAAGCTCGAGTGGCACCAAGGGCCCCAATCGCTCTGGCCATAGGTTCGACAAAGCGAGAGGTCGGCACGCCGACGACCTGGCGTCTGGCACCGGCCGGGTTGGTCAGCGGGCCGAGCAGGTTGAACAGGGTGCGAAAGCCCAATTCGCTGCGCACGCCCATCACATGCTTCATCGCGGGGTGGTGCATCGGCGCAAACATGAAACAGACGCCCGCCTGATCCAGGCATAGGCGCTCTACTTCTGGGGAGGCGGCGATGGTTACCCCTAGGGCCGTCAGCACATCCGACGAGCCTGAGCGAGAACTGGCGGCACGGCCACCGTGCTTGGCCACTTTCACGCCCGCGCCGGCGACCACGAACGCCACGGCGGTAGAGATATTGAGGGTATGCAGCCCGTCGCCGCCGGTGCCGCAGACGTCGACGACGTCATAGGGTTGGTCCAGCTTGATTGATGCATCGCGCATCGCGCGCGCGCCTGCGACCAGCTCGCCCACGGTCTCGCCACGCATGCGAATGGCCGTGACGGCGGCGGCTATCTGGGCCTGGGTGGGCTCGCCGCGAAAACACGCCGCAAAGAAGGTGTCGGCATCGGCCGCTGAAAGGGTCGCGCCGTCTGCTAAGCGCGCTAGCAGCGGCTTAAAGTCATCAGACATTGAGCGCTGCCGCGCGCTTCACCCCGGCCAGGCCGAGGAAATTGGCCAGCAGGGCATGGCCGCCGTCGGTCGCAATAGATTCAGGGTGAAACTGCACCCCGTGGATCGGGCGCGTCTTGTGGGCCAAGCCCATGATCTCGCCGTCGGCCGTCCAGGCCGTGACCTCCAGCGCATCGGGCAGGGTGGCGCGTTCGACCGCCAGGCTGTGATATCGGGTGGCGGTGAATGGGTTGGGCATGCCGGCGAACACGCTCTTACACTCATGGTGGATCAGGCTGGTCTTGCCGTGCATGATCGACTTGGCGCGCACAACCTGGCCGCCGAAGGCTTGTCCGATAGCCTGGTGGCCGAGGCAAACCCCCAGGATCGGTAGGTCCGCTGGGGCGCTGGTCAGCAATTCGAGGCAGATCCCGGCCTGTTCCGGCGCGCATGGTCCGGGAGACAGCAGTACCGCATCGGGCTTCAAGGCAATCGCCTGGGCCGCACTGAGCGCATCGTTGCGCTTTACGACCGTGCTGGCCCCAAGCTCGTTCAGATAGTGAACGAGGTTGTAGG
>CAISYT010000123.1 GCA_903889785.1 uncultured Caulobacterales bacterium | reverse complement strand
CGACGTGCCGGTGATCTTCATCAGCGGAGCGGCGGCAGCGCGACTGCCGCTCAAATACATTCGATGGGCTGCAGCCGCCTCGTTCGCAGCGATCGGGCTGTGGATTTTGATCAAGGGTTAGGCGAAGCCCTCCCCGCCCGGCGTAGCAACAAAAAGCAAAGGGCCCGGCGTCTCCGCCGGGCCCTCGCCTTTATCGGTTATCGCGCCCGTCGGATCTTAGAAATTGATCCCGATGGTCGAGCGGCGGTTTAGGGGTTCCTTCACGCCATCGCCGGTGGCGACGGTCGGAGCCGTTTCGCCCTTCCAATCCACCGACAGCGCTGTTACGGCGACGCCGGCACCCACCAAGGCGTCAGCGGTCGCCTTAGCGCGGCGCTCTGAGAGCCGTTCATTGTAATTGTTCGCGCCCGAGGTGTCGGTGTGACCCACCACGACCACCGATGTGGCGTGGCCGGCATTGGCGTAGGACGCGGCTTCTGAGATCACCGCCTGGGCTTCCGGCGTCAGAATGTACTGATCGAACGGGAAGTAGACGATGAATGCCTTAGCCGCAAAGGCCGGGGGTGGCGGCGGTGGTGGCGGCGGCAGAGGCGGAGGCGGAGGCGGAGGCGGAGGCGGAGGCGGAGGCGGAGGCGGAGGCGGAGGCGGCGGTGCCGCGAAGGAATAGCGCAGACCCAGCGTCAGCGATTGGTCCTTGTAAGCACCCGAGAACTTACCCGGTCGGAAGCCGCCCGGCGCGGAGCCGGTGGCTGCAAAACTCACGTCGCCGGCGTTAAGCCAACGATAGGTCAGGTCGACGTTCAGCCGATCGGTCGCCTTCCAGGCCACACCACCCAGCAACTGATAGGCGAAGACGGTGTCGCTATCACTGATGACTAGGTTCTGGATCGCCGGATTTGCGGCGGTGATGGCACCGTTAACGCCGCTGATCTGGCCGTTGGCTTTCAAAGCGACGCGGTTCAAGCCCGCACCAACACCCAGGAACGGGTTGAAGGCGGCATCGGGCATCAGGTCCACCAGCAGGTTGCCCATCAGGCTCCAGTTTTCGACCGAACCATCCGGACCGCCACAGGCGGCCGAGGAGGAGACGGCCCCGACGCTGGGACGGCAGAGGCCGATCGGTTGCGGATCGCTCGCTCGACCGCGCACGGTGCCGAAATCGCCGGCGCGATACCCGCCTTCGAGTTCAGCGCGCCAATGGGGCGAGACCTGGTAGCCTAGGCGAGCGAAACCGGTCCAATCGTTCTGGGCTGAAAAGTTCCAATGGGTTGCGCCCACGCCGGCGCTGGCTTCGATGGCCTCTGGCCAGTGATAGCCAGCGTCAAGCGCCCCGTACCAGCCGGGCTCGGCCGCTAGGGGCCCCGAAGCGACGCAGATCGCCGCAGCGGCTGCGCCTACTAGAAGTTTGAGTTTCATAGGAAAAGCCCTCTTTTGGCCGCTGAAGCGTTTCGTAATTGCAGTGATCTAAACCGAGTTTATCAATGGACGGAAGTGTCGGACCGGACACGCTTAGCGCGTTTCGCGATACGTAAGAAAAAGTCTCTCACCAGACAAGAAACGCGGCCTGTTAAAGCTTAACGATCTCTTGCCGTCATCGCGACCGGTCTGGCGCGGAAAATGCCTCAATGCCTTTTGCAGACTTCAAAATCAGCGATTGCATCCGCACTCGCAGGCGCGGAGCAACGCCTGCGGTGTTCTGAAATGAAACCTTAAACGCCTAAAAT
>CAISYT010000122.1 GCA_903889785.1 uncultured Caulobacterales bacterium | reverse complement strand
TCCACGCCTTCGCCAAAGCTGATCTTGCGGACCGTGAAGGTCTCGGACATGCCGCCGCCGGCGCGACCGATGCAAACGCCTTCATAGGCCTGGACGCGCTCACGCTCGCCTTCCTTGATCTTCACATTGACGCGCAGGGTGTCGCCGGGTTGGAAAT
The DNA here is from genome assembly GCA_903889785.1 of uncultured Caulobacterales bacterium. GTDB lineage: Bacteria > Pseudomonadota > Alphaproteobacteria > Caulobacterales > Caulobacteraceae > Caulobacter. Next base: position 17,466 of record CAISYT010000122.1, on the reverse strand, counting down.
CCGGCGTGGCGCGGGCGACGGACAGACGGGCGATTTCCTCGGCCGCCAGTTCGGCGATGATGTTCTTGGCCATATCAATACTCCTATTTGGGCTGGCCCTTGGGGCCGCCTTTTGCCTGTTGATTGGCGAGATGGGCAGACCAGAGATCCGGCCGGCGCTCCCGCGTCGTCTTCTCCCGCTGGGCGGCGCGCCACTTGCCGATTTCGGCGTGGTTTCCACTCAGCAGCACCTCGGGGATGTCGTGGCCCTCGAAGCTCCGCGGTCTCGTGTACTGCGGATGCTCAAGGAGGCCGTCCTCGAAGCTCTCTTCGACTGTGCTAGCTGCGTTGCCCAGAACACCTGGCGCCAAACGCACGCAAGCCTCGATCAGAACCATTGCCGCCGCTTCGCCACCGGCGAGAACCGCGTCTCCGACACTGACTTCCTCGAACCCCCGGGCGTCGAGCACCCGCTGGTCCACCCCCTCGAACCGGCCGCACAAGACGATAACGCCCGGTCCGTCGGCCCACACTTTCGCACGCGCCTGGGTCAGGGGCCGACCCCGGGCGCTCATATACAATAGGGGCCGACCGTTCCCCTCCACGCCGTCCAGCGCCGAGGCGATCACGTCTGCCCGCATCACCTGTCCGGCACCCCCGCCAGCGGGGGTATCGTCGAGGAAGCCGCGCTTATCTTTGGAAAAGCCCCGAATGTCTAGCGTTTCCAGACTCCAAAGCCCCGCTTCGCGCCAAGCCGTCCCGATCAGGGAAACACCGAGCGAGCCGGGAAAGGCCTCGGGAAACATGGTCAGGATCGTGGCGGCGAACATGGGCCGCCCCTTAGCACAGTTTAAGCCAGACTTAGCCGCGCAGCTTGCGGATCAGCGCTTCGAGGTCGCGGGTCAGCACGGGGTCATCGGCTTTCAGCGCTTCAATCCGCCGCACAGCGTGCAGCACTGTGGTGTGGTCGCGGCCTCCGAACCGCCGACCGATGTCGGGCAGGGAGCGGGTAGTCAATTGCTTGGCTAGCCACATGGCAGCCTGACGCGGCCGGGCGATGGAACGATTGCGGCGCTCGCTGATCAGATCGGCCTGTTTAAGGCCGAAATGTTCGGAGGTAGCCTTTTGGATATCGTCGACCGTGATGCGCTTTTCGGCACCGCGCAGGTGCGGGCGCAGAATGGCCTGGGCCTCGTCGAGCGTCAGTCGTGAAAGGCCTTCACCGGCACGAGCAACCAGGGTGTTCAAGGCGCCTTCGAGTTCGCGCACGCTATCGGTAAATCGATCAGCCAGGAACTGCAGCACGTCGGGCCGCGCGCCGATGCTCTGGCTAAGCTGGCGCGACAGCGAGGTCAGTTTGCGTTCCAGAATGCCAAGTCGCAGCGACCGGTCGGCCGGCTCAATGCCACAGACCAGGCCCGCGGAAAGGTGGCTGCGCAGGCGGGCGTCCACTTCCGTCAGCGCCGAAGGCGGGCGATCAGCGCTGAATACAACGCGGCGTCCATCTTCCATCAGGGCCGTCAGGGTGTGGCACAGCTCTTCTTGGGTCGACTGTTTGCCGCCAACGAAATGAACATCGTCGATGATCAGCAGATCCGCAGTGCGCAACTCGTCCTTGAAGCTGCTGGTCGAGCGATCCATCACCGCCCGCACAAAGCCCGACAGGAACCGTTCTGCGGTGAGGTAAACCACCTTCTTATCGGGCGCGGCGCGCATCGCCTCCCAGGCCATGGCGTTGAGCAGGTGGGTTTTGCCAAAGCCATAGGGGCCGTGGAACACGACGGGGTTAAAGTGGCCGTCCGTCCAGTTGGCGACCCGCTTGGCCACCGCATGGGCGAATTCGTTGGCCGGGCCGGTTACGAAGCTTTCGAAGGTCAGGCGTTCCTGCAGGCCGGCGGTCTTGCCCAAGGGTAGCGGTGCGCGAGCCGGAGCATCGGTGGCGATGGGGGCGACAATTTCAATAATCTCGCCGACGCTCGGCGTCAGATCCGCACCAGCGCCCTGGTTCGCCAGGCCCTGGAGCTGGGCGTCAAACTCATGGCGAGATTTCAGGTCAAGCCGGCGGCTCTGGGGGTCGTTCTCGGCCCAAAGCTCTGCGATACGGCGCCAGGCATTACGGCGAATCCAGTCTCGCGCCATGCCGGTAGGGGTGACCACAACCAGGTGTCCGTCGCGCGTTTCGCGAAGCGAGGCCTGACCCAGCCAAGAGCCAAACGCCGCATCGCCAAGTTCGCGCTTAAGCGTCTGGCACGCGCTGACCCAGGCCGCGCCTGCAGCGCCGGAAGGCGAGCTCCGCGTCAAACTGTAGTCCGGCACTCTGTCCCTCCCTATTCCGTGGTGCGGCGGCCGTTCGACTGACCCAGGGCTCCCGCCCCAAAGTCCGTCGCGCCCGGCCGGCGCGGATCGTTCCGAGGGCCGCGCCTTGAGCGCGACATTAATCTTGAATCAGCCGCGCAGCTAGCGGCGCACGCTTTCTAAAACGCTTATACAGAAGGGCTAATTCGGCAGCGAAGACTTCCCGCCACCGATGTTTTTGTCGTCCGGCCCTTTGGGCATTGAAGGGCAAATTGGACCCTACCCTAGTCCGCCGCCAGGAGCCGTCAAATGGAAAACTTGGTGAAAAGGTGAGTCTTTTGTGTTGACTCTTGGCGGTCCCAGTTCTGCAAAGGAACTGTCGTATTTGTTCAAGCTCGCGCGGGCCAAATTGTCGCACACCCGAACACGATAGAAACGCGTTCACCGGCCGAGCTTTGCCGCTGGCCGTTCCAAATCGCTGAAATATAAGCTAACTCTAAAGAAAGCGCGGCCCTTAGGCCGCAGCAAGCTTCTTCAATTGAGCCGCGAGGCGCGACACCTTGCGAGCGCCTGTGTTCTTGTGGACAACGCCCTTAGAAACGGCACGCATCAGCTCGGACTGAGCTTCGATGAAAGCGGTCTTGGCCAGAGCGACATCACCAGCAGTCAGGGCGTCCTGAAACTTGCGCAGGTAGGTACGCACGCGCGAACGGCGCGCGGTGTTGACCTCGGTGCGACGTGCGATCTTGCGGATCGCTTTCTTGGCGCCGGGATTGTTGGCCATGAACTAACCTTAGGTGACAAAGACCCCAGAACGGGGGCCGATCCGAGTGAGCGCGCGGATATAGGGGAATGACCCGCGCCGGTCAATCGCTCCCTGCGGTTCAGTGAAGGTTTAAGGGCCATCGACCGAATATCCAAGCGCGCGGAGGTGCGCAGGCAGCCCGTCGGGCCCAAGCAGATGCGCGACACCTACCACCACAACGGTGTGCCCAGACCCCGCCAGTCGGTGAAGGATCTGAATGATCCAGGCGGCGTTGCGTGCCGTCAAATAGTGCTCGTAGAGCTTGGGCGACTGGCGGCGCAGGGATCAACAGCCAGTGTGCTCGGGGCCGTCACATCGCCTGCCATTCAAGCTGTTACCAGCCGATCATAGCCGCGGAGGTCCTCGACCAGTTCACGCAGGGTCTGCTCCAGCGAGGCGATCTGCACGCGCGGTGACGCGCCCGCGAAGAGCTCAGTCTGTTGATCCAGGGTCTCAAAGGCCATCAGCCTGGCGGTACGGTCCAGATCAGCGGTCAGGGTCTGTTCGACGCCGCCGCCGGCGTTAGCGCCCTGCTTGGCGGTCTGAGCGCCCGACAGCAATCCGTCCAAGGTTTGATGCGCCGGCAGGCGGGCCAGCGGCGCGACAAGAGCAGCAGCAGCGGTACCTGGATCGGTCGGAATCTCCAGCCAGAGATCGTCGGCGACCTTGAGGGCCGCATCGAGGGGAGGCGGCCGCCAATCTAGGGCGGGCGGCAGTATGTGAATGGATCCGAACAGCACCATTTCGGAATCGGCGTCACGCACGGTCCAGACCGGTGGCAGCGCCAGGGCCGGGGTGGCTACAAACAGGCACGTCGCCAGCGTGTATAGCGTGAGGCGGCGGATCATGTCTGGCAGGCTGGGCAGAAGAAGGTGGAGCGTCCCGCCTGGACAAGGCGCCTAACCCTGTCTCCGCAGCCGGTGGCACAGGGTTGGCCCTCGCGATCGTAAACCTTAAAGCGGTGCTGGAAATAGCCCAACGCCCCGTCGGTTGCGGCGAAGTCCCGTAGAGTGGACCCACCGGCCTCGATCGCCTCCGTCAAAACAGACTGCACAGCCTTGGCCAAGCGTTTGGCGTGCGCCGGTGTGATCTCACCGCCGGGGCGGCGTGGGTCGATACCGGCGGCGAACAGGGCCTCACAGGCATAGATATTGCCGATGCCGGCGACCACCCGCTGGTCGAGCAGGGTGACTTTTAGGGTCTGTCGCGCCTTGCGAGTGAATGCCGCCAAAAGAACCTTGTCATCGAACCCATCAGACAGCGGCTCGGGGCCAAGGCCGGCGAACCAGGGATGTAATTCCAGCGCATCTGTTGGGATCAGGTCCATGTAGCCGAAACGCCGTGGGTCGAAATAGGCGATGCGCGTCCCAGCCTCGGTGGTCAGCACCACATGCTCATGCTTAAGGGCCTGGGTCGCCGGATGGTGAAACTGGCCGGGCCTTGATCCACCTTCGCCCGGAGGACGAATCTCGAACCGTCCACTCATCCCCAGGTGGCTAACCAGGGTGTCACTGTTGTCGAGCGCGATGCGCAGGTACTTGGCCCGGCGCTCCACCTTGCCGACCCGTACGCCGGTTAGGCGCTGAACGAACCCCTCGGGCAAGGGAAACCGCAGATCGGGTCGACGCAACTCCACACGCGCTAAGCGCTGGCCCTCCAAAACAGGGGCCAGACCGCGGCGAACCGTCTCGACTTCGGGAAGCTCGGGCATATCTCTCCAACGATCTGGCAAACTGAACGATGACGGCGGCCCGCCGCAGGTTTAAGGAAGCTGGCCATGAGCCAGCCGCAAGCCACATTCGGATACCAGGACGTTCCCCCGGCGGAGAAGCCGAAACTGGTGCGGGGCGTTTTCGACCGCGTCGCCGGCCGCTACGATCTGATGAACGACCTGATGAGCGCGGGCGTGCACAGGCTTTGGAAAGACGCCATGGCGGCGCGCCTCAATCCCCAACCGGGCGAGACGATCATCGACTGCGCCGGCGGTACGGGGGACATGGCGCGGCGGTATGCCGCCATGGGGCAAAGGGCCGCACAAAGGCGTGGCGACAAGCCGGCTGAAATCGTCGTGGTTGACTACAATGAAGAGATGATCATCGCGGGACGCGAGCGGGGCGAGTGCGCAGACATTACCTGGGCCGTGGGCGACGCTCAGAACCTGCCGTTACCCGATGGCTGCGCCGACGCCTATTCGATTGCTTTCGGCATTCGTAACGTGACCGACATCTCCGCCGCCCTGGCCGAAGCCAAGCGGGTGCTGAAACCCGGCGGTCGGTTCCTGTGCCTGGAATTCTCGCGGCCGCCGATGCCGGCGCTGGCACGGGCCTATGACGCCTATAGCTTCGCCGTCATTCCAAAGATCGGCGAACTCGTGGCCAAGGATCGCGCTTCCTATCAGTACCTTGTGGAGAGCATCCGCCGCTTCCCCGACCAGACCCGTTTCGCGGGGCTGATGATCCAGGCTGGCTTTGGGCGCGTGGCCTATTCTAATTTCACCGGCGGGGTTGCCGCCCTGCACACCGGCTGGGCGATCTAAGACGTGACCGATCTTGCGGCCTTTGCCCGACTGGTCGGGATGGGGTGGCGGCTAGCGCGGGCCGACGCCTTAGTTCCGCGCGAGGCCGAACCCTACCTGCCGTCCGGCGTCGCGGCCCTGGGCGCGGCCCTGCGGCTGGTCGCCGGACCGCAATCGAGGCAGGGCCGTCCAGGGGCGCGCCTGGCACGCGTCTTGGAGTGCTCGGGCCCGGTCGCCATCAAGCTTGGTCAATTCTTGGCCACGCGCGCCGATATTTTCGGTGAGCCCTTCGCCGATGACCTGTCGCACCTGAAAGATCGCCTGGCGCCCTTCCCCCAGGCGCAAGCGCGGGCCGCTGTTGAGGCGGCCCTGGGCAAGCCGATCGAGGCGGTGTTCGCCGAGTTCGGGCCGGCCGTGGCCGCCGCCTCGATTGCGCAGGCGCATAGCGCGACCCTGATCGACGGCACCCCGGTGGCCGTGAAGGTGCTGCGTCCCGGCATCGAACAGCAGGTGGCACAGGATAGTGCGGTTCTGTTGCTGGCCGCGCGGATGGCGGAGCGGATGATTCCCACAGCACGGCGGCTGGAGCCGGCAGCTTTCGCCGGCACCGTGATCCGCGCGTTGAACCTGGAGCTCGACCTCCGCTTCGAAGCCGCTGGTGCCGACGAGCTTGCCGCCATCATGGCCAAGGATGGTTTCATGACCGGACCCGCTGTGGTTTGGGAGGGTGTGGGTCGCCGCGCCCTGACCCTAACCTGGGCCAGGGGTACCGCGCTTTCTGACCCAGGTGCCCTAGCGCTGGAAACCCTAGACCGCCCAGCCCTAGCCGCCACCCTGACCCGCGGATTCCTGAGCCAGGCGCTCAACCACGGCCTATTCCATGCCGATCTGCACGAGGGCAACCTGTTCATCGCCGCCCCGGCCCAGCTGACGGCCGTTGACTTTGGCATCCTGGGACGGCTTGGGCCCATGGAGCGGCGCTATTTAGCCGAGATCCTTTGGGGCTTCCTGAATCGCGACTATACACGCGTGGCGGCGCTGCATTTTGAAGCCGGCTATGTAGCGGCGCACCATGACGTCGATGCCTTCGCCCAGGCGTTGCGGGCTGTGGGCGAACCGGTGCTGGGCCGCGACGCCAGCCAGGTCTCGATGGGTCGACTTCTAGCCCAGCTGTTCGAGATCACAGCCCTCTTCGATATGCATCTGCGCCCCGAATTGGTGCTGCTGCAGAAGACCATGGTCACGGTCGAGGGCGTGGCCCGCCGCATTGACCCTGGACACGACATCTGGGCCGCCGCCGACCCCGTGGTACGCGGCTGGATCGCCTGCGAGCTTGGCCCGGCCGCCAAGTTGCAGGCGTTGTTGAAAGACGCCGCAGACGCTATCGCCGGAATGGCCCGCCTGGCGCGCGCTCAAGGGGCGAAACCCGCGCTTAGGGTGAAAGAACCCTCGCCGCGCGAGCCCCACCACCCCTGGCTTTGCTTCGCCTTCGGCGCCCTGGCGGCGGGATTAGCCTGCCTAGCCTTCGCCTACCTCTGAGCTAGGATGGCTGGTCGGCACGGCGAGGAGTTGGTCGGTCAGACGCCGCGTTCTCGGCCTTTTTCTGGTCCCAATAGGCCGCACAGGTGGTTGGCTTGAACATCGTGCGGGGGGCACCGTCTTTGGTGGCAACGGCGAAGACATTGGCCTTGGCGTCGGAGAATATAACGTCGCCGTTCGCGCGGACGATCCGCTCAACTCCACGCGGCGGGCTATCGCCAAAATCATGCACCTGACTGATCCAGGCCTGCACGGATCGGGCCCAGAAATCGGCACCGTTCCGCTCGAAATTAGCCCGAGCGGCATCATCCGCGTTCAAAGTCTTGGTGACGGCCCAGGCCGGCTTTCCCTGCACCAGCCGCACCGGCAAGGTCCGGGGATCGACGGCGGGCACAGGATCGGCCGCACGCGCATACGCCCCACGCTTGGTGGGGGCCGCCGGGGAAGAACCGCCGGTCACATCGGTAAGCGGAGACGGATCCCGCGCCGCCACGGCGGAAGCCCCGCCATCGCAGGCCCCCAAGGTTAAAAGTACGGCGTTCGACGCCACAGCCTCTACGATGCGGCTCATTGCATTCCACATCCTCACATCCTTCATGAGCGGGGTTGAACTCAACTTCGGCGTGTTTTTAACACAAACACAATCTGGGAACGAAGAAAGAACACAATGGAACGCTTGTCGAGTCCCCTGTTTTCGCTATCACCGAAATTATTGAGAGGAGCCGCCCATGCTGACCATCGCCGTCACCCGCCTGCCGCACAATGCCGACCTGCCCTTGCCGGCCTATGAGACTGCGGGCTCGGCGGGGATGGACCTGCGGGCCGCTGTGTCTGAGGACGCCCCAGTCACCCTGCGCCCTGGCGCCCGCGACATGATTCCGACCGGCCTAGCCATGGCCTTGCCCGAAGGCTTCGAGGCCCAGGTGCGGCCACGCTCGGGTCTGGCGGCCAAGGCCGGCGTCACCTGCCTCAACACCCCCGGCACCATCGACAGCGACTATCGCGGCGAGGTGAAGGTGATCCTGATCAACCTGGGTAGCGAGGATTTCGTAATACGCCGCGGCGACCGTATCGCGCAGATGGTCATTGCGCCGGTGCTACAGGCCGCCTGGTCGGAAGTTTCAAAACTGAACGAGACGATGCGGGGCACCGGCGGCTTCGGCTCTACCGGGCGCTAATTTAAAAGATACGGAACCAGCAAGCCGTGAATGACCAGGTACCCACAGAACCCGGTCGAAAAGCTGCCCACAGAGATCCAGGTCAAGGGGCCGAGCAAATCGGTCAGGCTGTCGGCTTGCATTGCGCTATCCCGCGACCACCAGCCCTTTAACTCCGCTCCACCGGAAAGGTTGCTGAGGGCAGAAGCGCGACCGTGGCATGATTCGTATTTCCTGTGGAAAACCGTCTTGAATTCCACAAGTCGACGCCCGTTTAGCCTGCCTCGGCCGCCGTCTCAGGGTCTGGCAGGCCGATCATGTGGAATCCGGCGTCGACATGCACGACCTCGCCTGTAGTCGAGCGGCCCAGGTCCGACAGCAGCCACAGCGCCGCCCCAGCCACGCCCTCCATCGAGGTGTCTTCCTTCAAGGCGCTGAACGCGCGGCCCTGGCTCAACATGCTCCGGCCACCGCTGATCCCCGCAAGCGAGAGCGTTCGCATCGCGCCGGCGCTGATCGCATTGACGCGAATACCCTTGGGGCCCAGGTCGCGGGCGATATAGCGGGTCGCCGCCTCCAACGCAGCCTTGGCCACGCCCATGGTATTGTAGTTGGGGATAGTCCGCTCGCTACCCAGGTAGGTCATGGTGATCATAGAGCCGCCCGGCCCCATCAGGCGGGAAGCCCGCTTGGCGACATCGACCCAGCTGTATGCCGAGACGTTCATGGAGGTCAGGAAGCCTTCGCGGGTGGTGTTATCGACGAAGGAGCCCATCAGCTCCTCCTTGTTGGCAAAGGCCACCGAGTGAACCACGAAGTCCAGCCTGCCGAACAACTCCTCGACCTGAGCGAACGCCGCGTCCATCGAAGCGTCGTCGGTGACGTCGGCAGGGATAAGGGCCTTGACCCCAATGCTCTCAGCGAGGGGGCGCACCCGCCGCTCCAGCCCCTCGCCCATGTAGGTGAAGGCCATCTCGGCCCCCTGAGCGGCAAGGCCCGAGGCGATACCCCAGGCGATGGAGTTCTTGTTGGCAACGCCCATCACAAGACCGCGCTTGCCGCGCATCAAATCGCCCTTGGGCAGGTCGTAGTCGTCGGACACGGACTTCCTCCGGTGAACTGGGGAGAGATTTTGGCGGTTGATCCGCTTTGACGCAACCCGCCCCGTTAATCCCTGCAAACGGCAACCATGTGCCGGTCCGGGACCGCAGAGCGAACGCGCTGTTTTTCGAGGCCTAGGGTTTCCGTCTCGCGGCGGCCATTAGGCGGGGAAATGTAAGGATCAGACCCGGCTCATGATCAGGCAGCCGTTCGTGCCGCCAAAGCCAAAGCCATTCGACATCACCGTTTCGACCGAACGATCCGCGCGCGCGCGGAGGATCGGTAGGTCGGCGAACTCGGGGTCGATTTCCCCGATATGGGCGCTTTCGGCCAAGAAACCGTCCCGCATCATCAGCAGGCAGTAGACCGCCTCCTGCGCCCCAGCCGCACCCAGGCTGTGACCGGTCAGGGATTTGGTGGAAGAAATGGGCGGAATCTGAGCGCCGAACACAGCGCGCACCGCGCCCATCTCACGGCTGTCGCCCACGGGCGTCGAGGTGCCGTGCGGGTTCAGATAGTCGATGGTCCTATTGCCGGCGCTTTCAAGGGCAAGGCGCATGCAGCGCTCGGCACCCTCGCCCGATGGGGCCACCATGTCGAAGCCATCGCTGTTCGCCGCATAGCCGGTGATCTCAGCGTAGATGGTCGCGCCCCGCGCCTTGGCGTGTTCATGGTCCTCGACCACAACCACCCCAGCCCCACCGGCAATCACGAAGCCGTCGCGATCCTTGTCGTAGGCACGAGAGGCAACGGCCGGGGTGGAGTTGAAGTTGCTCGACATCGCGCCCATGGCGTCGAATAAATTTGACAGGGACCAGTCCAGCTCTTCGGTGCCGCCGGCGAAGATCACATCCTGTTTGCCGAGCTGAATCTGCTCATAGGCGCTGCCGATACAATGGGTGGAGGTGGCGCAGGCCGAGGAAATCGAAAAATTCAGGCCACGGATCTTGAACCAGGTCGCCAGCACGGCAGAGGGGCCGCTGCTCATGGCCTTGGGCACGGCAAACGGGCCAATCCGCTTGGGACCCTTTTCGCGCGTAATGTCCGCGGCCGCGACGATGGCCGAGGTCGACGGCCCACCGGCACCGACGATCAGGCCGGTACGCTCATGGCTGACCTGTTCGGGCGTAAGGCCGGAATCGGCAATAGCCTGTTCCATGGCGATGTGGGCGTAGGCTGTGCCGGGGGCCAGGAAGCGGGCGGCGCGGCGGTCGACCAGGGCCTCCCAGTCAATGTTCGGCTTGGAGTGGACCTGGGATCGGAATCCGAGCGCAGCGTATTCCGGTGCGGCTGAAATTCCTGAACGCGCAGCTCGGAGCGACTCGCTCACCTCGTCGGCGGTATTGCCGATGGATGAGACGATCCCGATGCCGGTGATAACGACGCGGCGCATTGCCTGTATCCTGCTCCCAGTTTCGCCGAGCGATGGTGCCCCTTGTGCGCGGGGGCCCTCAGTTTAGTGGATGTCTTCGGCCTTAAATAGGCCAACGCGAAGGTCCTTGGCTTCATAGATGGGGCGGCCATCCGCTTCCATCACACCGTCACCGATGCCCAGAACGAGTTTTCGCATGATCACCCGCTTTAAATCGATCTTGTAGACTACCTTTTTGACATCTGGTGTAACCTGTCCGGAGAATTTCACCTCCCCGACACCGAGCGCCCGGCCGCGGCCGGGTGCGCCTGACCAGCCGAGAAAAAACCCGACCAGCTGCCACATGGCGTCCAGCCCAAGGCATCCCGGCATCACCGGATCACCGATAAAGTGGCAGGCGAAAAACCACAGCTCCGGCGTGATATCGAGTTCGGCCTCGAGGTAGCCCTTGCCGTATTGGCCGATCTCCGAATCGATCCGGACAATACGGTCGAACATCAGCATCGGCGGGGCCGGAAGCTGAGCATTGCCCGGACCAAACATCTCTCCGCGGCCGCAGGCGAGCAGGTCCTGGAAGTCGTAAGAATTCTTCATGCGGCGACCGAGTAGCACAGGCGGCAAGGCCGCCTCAATGACCCCACGACGCAGATGGCGCTTTAACTGAGCCGTTCATTAACGGCATTGTGCAGCATCTGCCGTGCCCCAGACCTCAGCCCGGGGTGTCCAGCCGTAGCGTTTCTGGCCCTGTACGCGACACCAGCCGTTCTTGCACTTATCCAACGCCGCCATGCTGCGAGGGGCTAGAATTGCAACCACCGGCGAGCCAGGATCGGGCTTGGCGTGCAGGGCCAGCGACTGGGCCGACATGCGAATCACGCCGCGATGGCCGTCGGTCGTGCGTCGGTGCACCCAGGCACTGCCGCCCTCGGGATCGCAGACCTTGCGCCATTCCGCCGTCTCGGCGACCACCTGCACTGGCAGGCCGCGTACACGATAGACCCAGCGAGCGGCATAGTCGTCACCTGGGCCCGAGCGGGCGTTTACCTCATTGAACTTCAGGGTCACATAGCGTGGCACCGGCAGGCCCGACGGCGTCTGGCGATCCGCCGCCACAGCGCAAGCGGCCATGCCGGCCATCCAGGCGAGCACGGCCATCGCCGCCTTGGGACCTATTCCCCTTGATAGAGGCCGGCCCTTTGATAGAGGTGGACGGGTCATGGCCGCCTCCAAAACTAAAGTCATCGTCACCCGGCGTTTGCCCGATCCGATTGAGATTCGGATGCGCGCGCTATTCGACACCCAGCTTAGTGTGGATGACAAGCCTTTCACACCAGAAGACCTCGTCGCCGCCATGCAGCAGGCCGACGTTCTGGCCCCCACCATCACCGACAGGATCGACCAGACCCTGATCGACCAAGCGGGCCCACAGCTGAAGCTGATCGCCAATTTTGGGGCCGGCATCAACCATATCAACGTGGCCGCCGCCAATGCGCGGGGTATCATGGTCACCAATACGCCCGGTGCCCTCACCGATGACACCGCCGACATCGCAATGGGGCTGATCCTGGCGGTCATGCGCCGCATGGTAGAGGGCGAGACCGTACTGCGTGCCGGCGAATTCCATGGCTGGAGCCCCACCTGGATGACCGGCCAAAAGCTCGGCGGAAAACGGCTGGGCATCATCGGCATGGGTCGAATCGGCCAGGCCCTTGCAAGGCGCGCCGACGCCTTTGGCATGCAGGTGCACTACCATAACCGGAGGCCCATCAGCAGCGGCATCGCCGGGGCGCAGGGTGCCACCTATTGGGACGATCTCGAACAAATGCTGGCGCAAATGGACGTGATCAGCCTCAACTGCCCCTACACACCGGCGACCTACCACCTGCTGTCGGCGCAGCGGCTCAAGCTGCTGCGGCCAGAGGCTATCGTTATCAACACGGCGCGCGGCGAGATCATCGACGAGGCCGCCCTGGCTAATATGCTGGAAGCGGGTGAACTGGCCGGTGCCGGGCTCGACGTCTACGAACACGAGCCGAGGGTGAACCCAACGCTGATGAAGCTGCGAAATGTCGTGCTTCTGCCGCACCTCGGCAGCGCCACCGCGGAAACCCGCGTGGCCATGGGCGAAAAAGTGCTGGTCAATATCAAGGCGTTCTTAGATGGCCAAAGCCCGCCGGACCGAGTCCTGCCCTCTTTGCTTTAGCGCGCAAGCTCGATTTCATCGCCGACGGGTTTATGCCGCGCGTGATCGCCGGAATTATCGCCCCAGCCGCGGGCTCTTAAGGCGGCGCTTGTTGACGTGGTCGGCTGGTGCCTCGACCTTGTCGGCGATTTCCTCGGGGAACTCGCCCTTAAAGTAAAATCGCTGCCAAGCCTCCTTCACCGCTTCAGGATCACGCTTGAAGATGCGCTTATTGAACTCGGCGCGTTGCTTGTGCCAGGCGCCATATTGGCCATCGAGTTCAGGGTTGGAGTTCAGCGAGCGGATCACCGGCTGGACGCTCTCTAGGATCTTGTCCTGCACGAGCGTGATGAAACAGAACGGTTCGTTCTTCTCGAAGCGGATCTTGCCGGGGCGGGTGAACAGCCAGTTCATGGTAAAGGGAAAGGGCAGCCAATCGGTCTCGACCAGGCCGCTCAGGGCCTGGATGCCGTCCTTGATATGGTTGGGCGACCCCATCACCCACATCGACCAGCCTGGCGGGGTCTTGAACAAATAGCCGGTATGCAGGGTCAGCACCCCATGGCTAAAGTGCGACTTGGCGAATTCATGGAAGTCGGGGTGCGGCACGTCAGGCGTGAGCTTAATCGACTCCTGATAGATGTTCCCGTCCCATTCGGCCGTAAAGCCCATGGGGCATAACAGTTCCCAGCCGGTGGTGTTGGCCATGGAAAGCGGCAGGCAGCGGTAGGGGTGCCGCTCCATGAAATAGTCCATCCAGGCCCGCGATGGGCGACCGGCTACGATTTCCGCCATCCGGTTACTGGTCGGGTAGCACTCCAAGTCCATGGTCGGTCTCCGCTGGCGGCAAAAAAGCTCTAAACGGCGCAGGTCTGTGGCGCTAGTAGAGTGGAACTATGAAGCGCCGCGAAGACCTGTTCGCCTATCTCAAGGCCATCGGCGTGTCGCACACCACGCTGGAACACCCAGCGGTGTTTACGGTCGGGGAAGGCGCGGAGATCAAGGCGGCGCTGCCCGGCAGCCAAACCAAAAACCTTTTCCTGAAAGACGCTAAGGATAGTCTCTGGCTAATCTCGGCCCTGGGCGAGACCACAATTAACCTCAAGCGGCTGCATCCGGTGATCGGCTCAGCCCGCCTATCATTCGGTTCTCCAATCTTGATGCAAGAGACCCTGGGGGTAACGCCAGGGTCCGTCACGGCGCTGGGTCTGATTAATGATACAGGTGGGCGGGTGCGGTTCGTGCTCGACGCGGCACTGGCCCTTGCCGACCCGGTGAATTTCCATCCCCTGACCAATACCGCCACCACTGCCCTGAGCCAGGCGGGCTTTCGCACCTTCCTCGCATCGCTGGGCATTACGCCGCTCGTGGTCGATTTCGCATCGATGACCGTCAAAGATTAGGCTCGCCCGGTTGCGGGCGACGTCGCTTGCAGCCATCTTCCAACTTGAGCGTTTGTACCCCCTAAGATGGAACGACAATGAGTCTGATCGGCGAGACCCTTAGCGCCCCCGCCGGCGCGCCGAAGGATTGGATTAAGGACGGCACCGACGCTGGCTTTATGGCCGACGTGATCGAGATGTCGCGAACCGTGCCGGTGATCGTCGACTTCTGGGCTACTTGGTGCGGCCCGTGCAAACAACTGTCGCCAATCCTGGAAAAGGCGGTGATGGACGCCAAGGGCGCCGTACGGCTGGTCAAAATCGATGTCGACAAGCAACCCGCCTACGCTGGCCAGCTGCGCGTTCAGTCGATTCCCGCCGTCTACGCATTTGTCGATGGCCAGCCCGTTGATGGCCTCCAAGGTGCCCAGCCAGAAAGCCAGATCAAGACCTTCATCAGCCGGCTGACCGGGCCGAAGGTCAGCGAGGTAGATGAACTGCTGGCCCAGGCTAAGGAGTCCATGGACATCGGGGACCTTGGCGGTGCGGCCCAGGGCTATGCGGCGGTGTTGAGTCTAGAGCCCAAGAATCTGAAGGCCATAGGCGGCATGGCCCGCTGCTACCTTCTCGGGGGCGACAGCGAGCGCGCGGCGGACGTGGCGGCCACGGCACCGTCAGACGCTAGCGACCCCGACCTCGACAGCGTGCGCGCCGCCTTGGCCCTGGCGGCCAACGCCAATGCTGAAATCCGGCCCCTTGAAGTGGCAATAGCGAAGAACCCCAACGATCACGACGCACGCTTCGCCCTCGCCGGCGCCCTGGCGGCGGCAGGCGACCTGGAATGCGCCGCCGACCACCTGCTCGAAATCATCGCCCGCGACCGGACCTGGAACGAGGAGGCGGCGCGCAAACAGCTGCTGACCGTGTTCGAGGCTGCCGGACCGGGGTCTGACGTCGCCAAGGCGGGGCGGCGGAAACTCTCGTCCATCCTTTTCAGCTAGGGTCGCCCCATGCCCGCTGCCTATCGCAAGGCCGCCGACTTGCCGCTGGTTATTCCAGTCTTCCCGATCGATGGGGCCATGCTGCTTCCGGGCGGCCAGCTGCCACTCCATGTTTTCGAGCCGCGCTATCTAAACATGCTGGACGACGCCATGGCGGGGGACCGGATCATTGGCATGGTCCAAACCAGGTCCGGCGGCAATGCGGCTCGGCCCGCCTTGGCGTCGATCGGCTGCGCTGGGCGTGTGACCAGTTTTTCTGAGACGCCCGACGGCCGCTACATGATCACCCTGACCGGGGTGTGCCGGTTCGCCGTGAAGGATGAACTGCCGGTGCAAGGACCCTATCGGCAGGTCAGGGCCAATTTCATGCCGTTTGAGGACGACCTCGTCGAGGACGACGCCGACCTGCCAGAGGGCGAGCGGCAGCAGTTCCTCGTCGCCCTGCGTCATTATCTGGAGCATCGCGGGCTGGCGATCGACTGGGAATCGGCCAAGGCTGCGCCGACTGAGGCCTTGGTCAATAGCCTGGCCATGGCCCTGCCTTTCGAACCGGCCGAGAAACAGGCGCTGCTCGAGACCGGGACCCTGTCTGACCGCTGCGCCACCCTGGTTGCTCTCCTGGAGTTCGGGGCCGCCGACGATTCCGATGACGCGCCGCCTTTCATACAGTAGGAGGTCACCATGAACGCTGCCTTGCCTGGCCCATCGGTTGATCCGCGCCTTTTAGAAATCCTGGTCTGCCCGGTGACGCGCAGCCAGCTGCGATACGACCGCGAGCGCCAGGAACTGATCAGCGCCTCGGCCCGCCTGGCCTACCCGATCCGGGATGGCGTGCCCGTCATGCTGGTGGACGACGCGCGGACGCTGGACGAAGGCGAGACCTAAGGCCTTCAGCCCCCCCCCTTTGGCGATTAAAGGGGTTCCCCGCGCAGCAACCTGGGCAGGTCCCCCGTCGCGCCGCCGGCGTCCTGCATGAAGAACCGACGCGCCGGGCCGACGCGGTTGACCACGGCCATGCCGGCACCCCGCGCCAGCCGTAGAATGGGGTCGTCGTTGGCAAACAAGCGAGTAAAGAGGTCGGTCGCCGCCGCCAAGGCCACGGTGTCGAAACGGCGCCAGCGGGCATAACGCTCTAGCACGGCCAAGTTTCCAATATCTTCGCCCAGACGCGACGCCTCGACAAGCACCTGCGCCAGGGCCGCCGCGCCCTTGAGGCCGAGATTTAGACCCTGGCCGGCGATGGGGTGAATACCATGGGCCGCATCGCCCAGCAGGGCTGTACGTGGCGCCGTCATGCGCTCGGCCAGACTGAGCGACAGCGGATAGGTAAAGCTTGGCCCGATCCGCTCGACCCGGCCCAGGAACTCGCCGAACCGGCGGGCCAGATGAGCATGGAACATGGCGTCGCTGGCCGCCTCAAGCGCCGCCGCATTCGCTGTCGTCTCGGTCCAGACCAGGCTGGCGCGGTTTTCTGTCAGCGGCAGGACGGCGAACGGGCCACTGGGCAGGAAATATTCGTGGGCGACGCCATAGTGCGGGTGTTCCAGCTGTACCGTCGCCACCACGGCTGACTGCTTATAGGGCCAGGCCACCTCGCCGATGCCGGCAGCCTTGCGCACAACAGACCCGCGGCCCTCAGCACCGATCAGGAGCGGCGCGGTCAGAATACGGCCGTCCTCCAGGGTCACCGAGGCAGCGGCACCTTCGAACACCACCGAGGCGACCTTGGCCGGTGCCAGCACGGGAATGCGCGCCTTGATCGCCGCCGCGGCCAGGGCGGCGCGGGAATGGCGATTTTCAATCAAGTAACCCAGCGGCTCGCCGCCGGAGGTTTCGCCGATCTCGGTGGCCTCGAAGCGAAGAAAGGCACCCACGGGGGCTCGTGCCGACGCTCCGGGTGCCGTGGCATCTGTCACCAGGATTTGCTCAATGCGCTGGGCATTGGGCTCCAGGGCCTCGCTCACACCCAGAACCCGCCACTGGCGGAAGGATGAGTAGGCGATCGCCGAACTGCGTCCGTCAAATGTGGGCTGGACCTGATCGTCAAACGGCAGCGGATCGATCAGCACAGGTCGCAAGCCGCCGTGCGCCAGGGCCAGGGCCAGGGTGGCACCGACCATGCCCGCCCCGGCGATGAT
>CAISYT010000121.1 GCA_903889785.1 uncultured Caulobacterales bacterium | reverse complement strand
CGCCGCCGCTCCGGCCGCTGCCGCTGCTCCGGCCGCTCCGGCACCGAAATAAGTCATCGTCCACTCGGACAGACTGGGGGCCGGCTGGAAACAGCCGGCCCTTTCGCTTTTGGGCTATAGTTCGGGCGATGAGTGGCGAAGCCCCCAACCCTACTCCTGTCCAGTGGCGCGCCGACGGCGCGCCGCAGTCGGCGCTGTATGGCGATGTCTATTTTTCCAGCGATGATGGCCTGGCCGAATCGCGGGCGGTTTACCTGAACGGTTGCGGCCTTCCGCAGGGCTGGGCCGGCCGATCTTCCTTTACGGTCGCCGAACTGGGATTTGGCACCGGGCTGAATATCGCTGCCTTGCTGACCCTGTGGCGGGAGACGCGGCCACCCGGGGGCCATCTGCATATCTTCTCAGTCGAGGCGCACCTGATGCCCCGTGACGATGCGGCGCGGGCGCTGGCGCGCTGGCCCTCTATCGCGCCAGCGGCGCAGGCCCTTCTGACGGCCTGGCCCCCCGCAACGCCGCTGTTTCACCGGTTCGACTTGCTGGAGTTTGACGCCACCCTTGATCTGGCCGTGATGGATGCCGCCCAAGCCCTGGCCTCGTGGAATGGCCGTGCCGACGCCTGGCTGCTGGATGGGTTTTCCCCGGCGCTCAACCCCGCCATGTGGAGCCCTGAGCTCATGTTAGCGGTAGCCGAACGCAGCGCTCCGGGCGCAAGGGCCGCTACTTTCACCGTCGCAGGATCCGTCCGTCAGGCGCTTGTAGATGCCGGATTCGCTGTCGAGCGGTGCGCTGGATTTGGCCGCAAACGCCAGCGGCTTGAGGCGGTTTTGCCTGGACTGCCTACATCAGCCAACTCGCCCAAGGTGGCGGTCATTGGCGCGGGGATCGCCGGGGCCAGCTTAATGCGCGCGCTATCGGCGATTGGCTTGCAGGCGGTGTTGTTCGAGACCGATGCCCCTGGCGCTGGCGCTTCTGGCAACCCGGCGGCCTTGGTCATGCCCGGGTTCGACGCCGGCGAGGGGCCTCGCGCGCGCCTGTTTGCTCATGCCCAGCAACGCGCCACCGCACTCTATGGACAGGTTCCCTGTGCGGTCATCGGACGCGGGGCGCTGCAGCTTGAAGCAACCGAGCGAGATCCTGCCCGATTTGAAAAGGTGGCCGTTAGCCCGTTGTTTGTGTCGTTGACCCGACTTAGTCCGCAAGAGTCGGGGGCTCGGCTCTGTGAGCCCGCGGTCGGCGGACTGGCAATCGCCGATGCGATCGTGGTTGACCCGGCTGCGGTGTTTTCGGCCTGGGCTTGTGGGGACCGCGGGGGCACTGTCGCGGACATGCGACCGGACGGCGCAGGCTGGCGTCTAATCGGCGCGGAAGATCAGGACCTGGGCGCGTTCGAGGCCGTGGTTCTGGCGACCGGGGCGGATCTGGGCGGCCTGTGGCCAGGGGCAACCGTCCAGAGCGTCCGTGGCCAGGCGAGTTGGACCGCTGAGGCAAGGCCGCCAATGCCCGCCGCTTTCGGGGGGTACGTGATCCCGACACCTGACGGCGGTCTGCTTTTCGGCGCCACTCACGACCGGGGCGATACCGACGAGACACTGCGGCTTGCCGACCATGATCGAAATCTCGTCCTGCTCGCCAAGAGCATGCCGATCTTGGCGGCCAGGGTCGCCAGCTTGCCTCTGCAGGGCCGTGCCCGGCGGCGCGCGGCGACGCCAGACCGCATGCCGCTGGCCGGTGCCGTGCCAGAGAAGGACGGGCTTTATGTGCTGGGGTGTCTGGGCTCGCGCGGGTTCTGCACCGCCCCGCTACTGGCCGAACATCTCGCGGCGCTGATCGCAGATGCACCCTCGCCTTTGCCAAACGACGAGGCGGCGTTGGTCGATCCTGCGAGACTTTAGGCCGTAACCAAAGGCTCGGCCAGCCGGCTGGCGGCCGGCACCGCGCCGACCTTCCGATCATGCCGATCGCTTTGATTTAATGTGGTGGGATGACGCGGCAAATTTGCCTAAAAGGCCCCATGACCGACTGCCGCCTTTACCTGATCACCCCGCCCGCCATCGATCTGCCCGCGTTCGAAATCGCGCTTTCCGCCGCCCTTGAAGGCGGGCAGGTGGCGGCTTTGCAACTCAGGCTCAAGGGCGCGCTGGACGAGACGCTCGCCTCGGCGGTGCGGGCTCTTATGTCGATCGCCCATCGGCATGGCGTTGCCATGATCCTCAACGATGATCCGGCCCTGGCGGCGCGGCTGGGCTGTGACGGCGTGCATATCGGACAGCAGGATGGCTCGCTGGCTGAAGCGCGCCGACTGATGGGCAAGGGTATGGTTGGTGTCACCTGTCACGACAGCCGACATCTGGCCATGGAGGCCGCAGAGGGCGGGGCCGACTATGTCGCCTTCGGGGCCTTCTTTCCCACCGCGACCAAGGATGCATCCACTCGCGCTGATCCAGATTTGCTCAGCATCTGGCAGGAAAGCATGCAGACGCCCTGCGTTGCTATCGGCGGCATCACGGTTGAGACCGCCTCAGACCTTGCCCAGGCGGGGGCTGATTTCCTGGCGGTCAGCGCAGGCGTGTGGGCCTATCCGGCCGGCCCTGGCCAGGCTGTGGCTGATTTCAACCGTTCCATGCGCGCCGGCGTCGCCTTGCGTTCATAGGGTCCTAGCCCTAGAGGTTCGCCCCCGAATAAGGACGACCCGCCTTGGCCACTCCCAGCGCCCTAGTAAATGTGATGATCGAGGCGGCCCGAAAGGCCGGCAAGGGACTCATACGCGATTTCGGCGAGCTGAATGAACTGCAGGTCTCCAAGAAGGGGCTGGCTGATTTCGTCAGCGCCGCCGATATCAAGGCCGAGCAGGTTGTCTTTGAGGCGCTGGAAAAGGCCCGCCCGGGCTATAGCTTCCTGGGCGAGGAGCGCGGCCTGATCGAGGGTACCGACAAGAGCCACCGCTGGATTGTCGATCCGCTCGATGGCACCACCAACTTCCTGCATGCCTTGCCACATTTCGCGGTCAGCATTGCCCTCGAGCGCGAGGGAACGCTGGTTGCGGGCCTAGTCTACAATCCCGTATCGCAGGATCTGTATTGGGCCGAGCGTGGCAAGGGTGCCTATCTCAATAATGAAAAGCGCCTGCGGGTGGCTGGCCGTTCGCGGATGGAAGACGCCGTCCTTGCCACCGGCATCCCGTTCCTGGGCCACGGCCAGCATGCCAAGTTCCTCAAGGAACTGCATCAGATGAGCCAGCGCGTTGCCGGGGTACGCCGTTTCGGCGCCGCAGCGCTCGACTTGGCCTTTGTCGCTGCCGGCCGGTTCGATGGCTATTGGGAGCGTGACCTCAAGGCCTGGGACATCGCGGCCGGCATGTTGCTGGTCACCGAAGCTGGCGGCAAGGTTTCCGAAATCGACAATTCGGACGCCAATCCGCTCGACACCGGCTCAATCCTGGCGGCCAATATGGAACTGCATCCGGTGATCGAGGCGCGTCTAAAAGCCGCTCAGGGCTAGGTCTTGCGCCAATCACCCGACGCTCTATTTTCGGCGGGGCTGGGCTCCTATTCCGCCGCCGCCCCGACCGCGCCCGTGATCTTCGGATCGAGTTCGCCAGAGGCATAGCGCTTGGCAATCATACTGGTGTGGACGGCGCGGATGGTGCTGGCGTGGCCGGCGGCACCGAATTCGACGAAGCGCTGCTTGCATACGGCCTTCATCGCTTCCTTCGCAGGCTTGAGATAGGCACGGGGGTCGAACTCGCCCGGCTTCTCGGCAAAAACCTTACGAATGGCGCCCGTGATGGCCATGCGGTTGTCGGTGTCTATATTGATCTTGCGCACGCCGTGCTTGATGCCGCGCTGGATTTCCTCGACCGGCACGCCCCAGGTTTGAGGCATCTGGCCGCCGTACTGGTTGATGATGTCCTGCAGATCTTGCGGCACGGATGAAGAGCCATGCATCACCAGGTGGGTATTGGGCAGCCTGCGGTGAATGTCCTCGATTACGTTCATGGCCAGAACGGCCCCATCGGGTTTGCGGCTGAACTTATAGGCCCCGTGGCTGGTACCCATGGCAATCGCCAGGGCATCGACCCGGGTACGCTCGACAAAATCGACGGCCTGATCCGGGTTGGTTAGCAGCTGGCTGTGGTCAAGTTTGCCTTCGAAGCCATGACCGTCTTCCTTCTCACCCATGCCGGTTTCCAGGCTGCCGAGCACGCCGAGCTCGCCCTCGACGGACACGCCGCAGGCATGGGCCATGTCGACCACCTGGCGGGTGACATCGACGTTGTAATCGTAGGAGGCCGGGCTCTTGCCATCGGCCATCAGGCTGCCGTCCATCATCACGCTGGTGAAGCCGTACTGAATGGCGGTGGCGCAAGTGGCGGGGCTGTTGCCGTGGTCCTGGTGCATGCAGACCGGAATGTGCGGATAGATCTCAACCAAGGCGTCGATCAGGCGCGTCAGCATGATGTCGTTGGCATAGGCGCGCGCACCGCGGCTGGCCTGGATGATCACCGGCGCGTCAAGTTCGTCGGCGGCCTCCATGATCGCGAGGCCCTGCTCCATATTGTTGATGTTGTAAGCTGGCAGGCCGTAGTCGTTCTCAGCGGCATGATCGAGCAACTGACGAAGGGTGATGCGCGCCATTTCAATTCGCCCCGAATCTAAAAGCCAAGAAGGCTGTTTCTAACATTGGCCCGCCGATTTTCGCTACTCGGTCCATGGGCCGGGATGGTCCTCGCGCTTATGCGCCTTGCGTCGCTTGATCTGGCCGCGAATGCTGCGGAACTCTTTCCACGAAAGCAGATCCATCCCCATCAGCAGGATTGCCCCGATGGCATCGGCGAGCGGCGCATTCACGGGATGGGTCAGGAACTCCGCCACGGCGTCAACTCTCCAGACACGCTACGCCCGGCAGGGCCTTGCCTTCCATCCATTCTAGGAAGGCACCGCCTGCTGTGGAGACAAAGCTGAAGCGGTCTACGACCCCGGCATGATTGAGCGCGGCCACAGTGTCGCCGCCGCCAGCCACGGCCACGAGCTTGCCGGCCTCGACCAAGTCGGCCGCATGGCGTGCACAGTCCACGGTCGCTGTGTCGAAGGGCGGCACCTCGAAAACGCCGAGCGGGCCGTTCCAGACCAGGGTCTTGGAGTTTTCCATGGCGCGCTTGAGTCGCGCCACAGTCTCGGGGCCAGCGTCCAGAATTCGCTCGTCGTCGTCGACCTCGCCCAGGCCGCGCACGCGGGCGGCGTCGCCGGGGCCAAGACGTTCGGCCACCACGATATCGAGCGGTAGGAAGAGCTTGCAGTTGTTGCGTCCGGCCAGACGAATAATCTCGCGCGCCGTCTCGGCCAGATCCTTCTCACAGTAGGAGGCTCCGACGTCGTGCCCCTGTGCGTAAAGGAAGGTGTTAGCCATCCCACCGCCGATGGCCAGCTTGTCCAGGCGGGTGACGAGATTTTTCAGTAGGTCCAGCTTGGTCGAAACTTTGGAGCCGCCGACGATACCGATCAAAGGGCGCTGAGGATTGCCAAGTGCGCTATCCAACGCCTCAAGCTCTCGCTGCATGGAAAGGCCGGGATAGGCGGGAAGCTTGCGCGCTAGCCCCTCGGTTGAGGCGTGGGCGCGGTGTGCGGCGCTGAAGGCGTCGTTGACGTAGATGTCGCCGTTGGCCGCCAGGGCTTCGATGAAGGCGGGATCGTTCTTTTCCTCACCGGCGTGGAAACGCAGGTTTTCGAGCATGGCGACGCCGCCATCCTCCAGCGCCCTCACCACCTTTGCGGCAGCCGGGCCGATACAGTCATCCGCAAAATATACCGGCTGATCCAGCAGGGTCGAAAGCGCCGCAACGAGGGGTGCCAGACTCATCTCCGCCACCCGCTTGCCCCTGGGCCGATCGAAGTGCGCGATCAGCACGACCTTGGCACCCTGGGTCGAGAGGAACCGTATCGTTGGTAGGGCGACGCGCAGACGTGTGTCGTCGCTGATCCGCCCGCCTTCCATCGGCACGTTGAAGTCCACCCGGACCAGTACGCGCTGGCCCTTGAGATTGGCTTGTCCGAGGTCGCGGAAAGTCATTTTTACAGGAACTTCGCCATAGCCAGAGCCGTGTCGGCCATGCGGGTCGAGAAGCCCCACTCGTTGTCGTACCAGCTCAGAACCCGGGCCAGCTTGCCATCGACCACCTGGGTCTGGGGCAGGGCGGCCGTCGAGCTGGCGTCGACGTGGTTGAGGTCGGTCGAGACCAGCGGCTCTGTGGTGTAGGCCAGAACGCCCTTCATCGGGCCATCGGCGGCGGCCATCAGCGCGGCATTGATTTCTTCGACAGTCACATTCCGGTTGGCCACGACCTTGAGGTCGACGACCGACACGTTTGGGGTCGGTACGCGGATCGAGCTGCCGTCCAGCTTGCCCAACAGTTCGGGCAACACCAGCCCCAGCGCCTTGGCTGCGCCGGTCGATGTGGGGATCATGGATAGGGCCGCCGCGCGGGCGCGGTAGAGGTCCTTGTGCATGGTATCCAGCGTCGGCTGATCGCCGGTGTAGCTGTGGATCGTGGTCATATAGCCGCGTTCAATGCCAAACAGATCGTTCAGCACCTTGGCGACTGGGGCCAGGGCGTTGGTGGTGCAGGAGCCGTTGGAAACAACGATGTCGTCAGCACCCAGCAGGTGGTGGTTCACCTGGTAGACAATGGTCTTGTCGACGCCTTCTGCCGGGGCGCTGATCAATACGCGCTTGGCACCTGCGGTCAGATGGGCGCTAGCCTTGGCCTTGTCCGTGAACAGGCCCGTGCACTCCAGGGCGATATCGACACCCATTTCCTTGTGCGGCAACTGCGACGGATCGCGGATGGCCGTGACCCTGATCGGCCCCGTGCCGGCGTCGATCGTGTCGCCCTTGACTGTGACCGTCCCGGGGAACCGCCCGTGCACGCTATCGTAACGCAGCAAATGGGCGTTGGTTTCGACCGGCCCCAGGTCGTTGATCGCTGCCACTTCAATATCAGTGCGGCCATGCTCGATAATCGAGCGCAGAACTAGGCGGCCGATACGGCCAAAACCGTTGATGGCGACGCGGATGGCCATGGGGCTCTTTCTCCTTCGGCATTCAAAAACTGTTCTTGGTGTTGTGCGAGTACTCGCCTGGATGTCAACCTTGAAGGCGGCCCCTTTCGGTCGTGGGCCAGTGCGGGCTATAGATATGCTCCGGGCCGACGGAGGGCCACTGACTATGCAGAATGCAATTGAAGGTGAGGCTTTGGAACAGGCCGCTCGCCGACTTGAACAGGCCGTATCCCGCCTTGAGCAGCGCCTAGCCAGCAGGGTCAGTGAGGCCGGGGCTGCCGCCGGCGGTGCGTTTGACCAGGATCGCGCTATGCTGGCCAGCGAACTGGACGCCGCGCGTGCCCGAGAAAAAGACCTGATGGCCGCCGGTGCCGACGCCTCTGCCGCGCTTGGCCGAGCTATCGAAGAAATCCGTGCTGCCCTCGGACCGGAGACTTAGTCCATGGCCCAGCTGACCCTCTACATCAACGGCCGGCCCTATACCGTCGGCTGCGAAGACGGGCAGGAGGCGCATCTGATGGAGATCGCCAAACTGTTCGATGCCCAGGTGCGTACTGTGAGCCAGGATGTCGGCCAATTGGGCGAGACGCGGCTATTTCTGATGGGGGCCCTACTGCTGGCAGACGAGCTGGGCGATCTGAAGATGCGCAATGCCCGCGCGGAGGCTGAACTGGCCCGCTTGCAAGCTGTCCAGGCGGCCCTCGAAAGTCGTACCGTACAGGCCCTTGAGGCGGCGACCGCTAAGATCGAGGCTCTGGGCGCCTAAGATCGCCGCGTCTAGACCGCTCGCTCGGGTGCCTGCGGCGTAATGGTGCTGGCCAATATCCAGGACCTAAGTCTGACCGACCCCTACTTTGCCTCGATCTGGGAAGCTATCGACGATCTCAGCCTGCCCTTGCTGGTGCACCCTCCTGATCCGCCGGGTGCTGACCTGATGGATATGAGCCGGTACGACCTCTCTTGGTCGGTTGGCTTTATGTCTGACGCCACGCTGTGCTTCGCCCGGATGATCTTCGACGGGTTCCTCGACCTCCACCCGAACATCAAGCTGATTGCGTCACAAGGCGGCGTTACCCTGCCGTACCTGGTTGGCCGTTTTGATAAGGGCCATGAGGTGGAATTGCCCTCGATCCGCAAGATCAAGGCGCCGCCATCAGCCTATCTCAAGCGTATCTGGTACGACTGCATTATATCGACCGCAGACGCCCTGAACTATCTGGTCAAGATCGTGGGCGTAGATCGTGTTCTTTACGGAACCGACTATCCGCACTGGGTGCACGACATGGCGGGGTCGTGGACGCAAGGGCGAAATGCCAACGCAACATCGGGACGCCATTCGGGGCGGGAACGCGCAGACGCTGTTCGGTCTGTAGGCACCTTCCAGCCACACCCAACGTTAACGCCTGTCAGTGCGGCGAGGGTGGCGAAAATTGTCAGGAGCGCCTACAGGTGTGGGTGGCGGGCCTTGCTGCGGCTCTCGTCGAAGGCAACCATATTCCTGTGACCTTAATTCACTCTACGGGATCTGTACCTATTCGTGGCCGTGGCTGCGAGTACACGGAGCCCACCTGTTACGACAGGTCCGAGGGAATTGAACCGTCCTTCACGGCTCTTGCGGCGCCGCCACCTTATACCCCTTCTCGACGGCCCGATGCTGCGCGCTGCTGACGCCAAACAGGTCCTGCGCGCTACCTTGCTGGATCACCGAAAGGGTTTGGCCGCGGCCCATCCCGATGCAGGGAACACAGCGGCATCGCTGGCGCCACCCGAGCTCTATGGTTTCAAATGTGCCGCGGGTTATCACCCGATCCGCGCCGAGATCGATCCGGCCCCGCTAATGCGGGCCCTGGCCGCCAGAGGCGTGGCCCTCTGCCTGCCCAGTGCTCGCCCTGGGCAGGCGCTGGACTTCCGGCATTGGTCGCCGGGCGATCCACTCAGCCGCGGCCGCTATGGCATAGAGGAGCCGCACGAGGACGCCCTGAGCGCCACGCCGGACCTGATTATCGTGCCCTTGGCCGCCTTCGATACAGCCGGCCATCGCCTGGGATATGGCGCAGGCCATTTCGACCGCACCCTTGCAGCGCTTCGCCACAGCGGCACGGTCTTCGCGCTGGGTCTAGCCTATGCTGAGCAGGAGGTCGCCGCCGTGCCATTCGAGCCGCATGATCAGAAGCTGGACGCGGTTCTGACCGAAAAGGGCTATAGGCTCTTCGCATGAGGATTGCCTTTTTTGGAGACGTGGTCGGTCGCAGCGGGCGCGACGGCCTGGCCGACCACCTGCCGGGCCTGCGCCGTGACCTCGGCCTAGAGTTCGTGGTCATCAATGCCGAGAACGCCGCCGCCGGGTTTGGAATTACCGAGAATACCGCTCGCGAGCTGTTCGATGCCGGTGCCGACTGCCTGACGCTCGGCAATCACAGTTGGGATCAGAAGGAGGCGCTGACCTATATCGTGCGGGAGCCGCGGCTTATCCGACCGCTGAACTATCCGGTCTTGGCTGACGCCCCCGGGCGCGGTGCCAATCTATTTGAGACTAGCAGCGGCAAGTCGATCCTGGTGGTCAACCTGCTGGGCCGCGTGCACATGGATGCACTGGACGATCCTTTCGCTGCCGTCGACAGGGTGTTGAATGATACGCCCTTGGGCAGCGTGGCTGACGCCATCCTCGTCGACATGCATTGCGAGGCGACCAGCGAGAAGATGGCCATGGGCCATTTTTGCGACGGCCGTGCCAGCCTGGTGGTCGGCACCCACACCCATGTGCCTACGGCCGACTGTCAGATCCTGAACGGCGGCACCGCCTATCAGACAGACGCCGGGGCCTGCGCCGACTACGACAGCGTTATCGGCAACCACAAGGACGAGCCGATACGCCGGTTCACCACCCGCATTTCCAAAGAGCGCTACCGTCCGGCCGACGGCGAGGCTACGGTCTGCGGACTTTACCTCGAAACCGATGACCGCACCGGCCTGGCTCAGCGCATAGAACCCATCCGGGTCGGCGGGCGACTTAGCCGCACCGTTCCGGTGGTCTAAAGCCCGAGGGCGGGCTGCCCGCTAGATGAAATCGGCCAGGATCAAGGTGCTGGCCGTAACCCCGGTCAGTTGCACCACCATTGACGCCAGGTTGGTGTTCGTCAGGTCGAAAACACATTGGTGTCTGAACCGACCTGCTCGGCCACCACATCCGTTCCTGTATGGCCGGCGAAGTAGCTGTTGGCGTCGGTTTGGGCCAGGGCATAGGTCGATTGGCTGCCGCCGGTATAGATGACGCTCACCGTGCCGAGGGTGGTCTGGATCTTGTCGACCGTGACGTTGAAGTCGGTGATGACGTCCCAACTGGCAGTGGTGGCCGTGCCCGATGTGAAGGCACCGGAATCGGTGTTCGCGAGCACGAAAACGTCGTTTCCCATCTCGCCAACCAGGGTATCTACGCCCGCGCCGCCGGTCAGCGTGTCGTTTTCGGCCGCGCCGTATAGCGGGTCGTTACCGTTGCTGCCGCCGAGACTGTCGTTGCCGCCGGTCGCCGCTCAGGGCTAAATGCCCGTCAACGCCTCGATTTGGCGAAGCAGAAGAGGCAACATGGCCGGCCATTCAAAGTTCAAGAACATCATGCACCGCAAGGGCCGCGCCGATGCTGCCCGGTCAAAGCTGTTTTCCAAACTGTCTCGCGAAATCACGGTGGCCGCCAAGGCGGGCATGCCAGATCCGAACATGAATCCGCGTCTGCGTTTGGCTGTGAATAACGCCAAGGCTGAGTCCTTGCCCAAGGACGTGATCGATCGCGCGATCAAAAAGAGCCAGATGGGCGATGCCGCCAACTATGATGAGATCCGCTACGAGGGCGTAGGCCCTGGCGGGGTCGGTATCGTGGTCGAGGTGCTGACCGACAATCGGAACCGCGCGGCCGCCAATGTGCGCAGTATCTTCGGCAAGATGGGCGGCAACATGGGGGCCACCGGCTCGGTGACGTTCAACTTCGATCGTGCCGGTGAGATTCGCTATCCGTCCAAGGCCGGTACCGAAGATGCCGTGATGGATGCCGCCATCGAGGCCGGTGCCGACGACGTCGAGTCAGACATGGGTGACGGCGTCTACGAATTCGGCGAGGGCCACACCATCTATACGGCCTTTGAAGCCCTCAACGAGGTCGCCGCCGCCCTGGAAAAGACCCTGGGACCGGCCAACAGCACCAAGATAATCTGGCGGCCGAAGAGTCTCGTGCCGGTCGCTGGCGAGCAAGCCGCTGCCCTGATGCGGCTGATTGACGGTCTCGACGAGGAAGACGATGTCCAGACGGTCTACGCCAACTTCGACATCAGCGATGAGGATATGGCTACCCTGGCAGGATGATCCCTCCCTGCTTAATCGTTTAGGCGGCGGGCCTTCCCTGGCGTTAACCCATCCGCACTTTCCTCGCGTTAAAGCATGAGCGACAGTGGGGAACACATGATGAACGCTGCCCCGATTCGCATCCTTGGCCTGGACCCTGGCCTGCGCCGCACCGGCTGGGGCCTGATCTCTGTGGAAGGCTCCCGCCTTAGCCATGTGGCCCATGGCGTTATCAGCCCGCCCGATGGGCTGAGCCTGGCCGAACGGCTGTTGTGGCTGTTCGAGGCCATCGAGGGCGTTATCGCCGCTCATGGCCCGCATGAAGCGGCGGTCGAGGAGACCTTCGTCAACGCCAATCCGCAGTCGACGCTTAAGCTGGTGCAGGCCCGCGCCGCCGCCATGATCGCCCCGGCCCGCGCCGGCGTGCCCGTGGCTGAGTACGCCGCCCGTTACGTTAAAAAGGCCGTAGTCGGCACCGGCGCGGCGGACAAGTCCCAGATCGCCTTCATGGTTGCCCGGCTGCTACCCAGTAGTGGCTCGCCGACGGCGGATGCCGCCGACGCCCTGGCCGTGGCCATCACCCACGCGGGTGCGCGCCGCTTAGCCGCCCTTAGGCCTGTCGCGTGATCGGGCGTTTGCGTGGCCTGCTGGCTGAGATCGGCGAGGAGGAGGCCGTGATCGACTGCGGTGGGGTTGGCTATGTGGTGCGTCTGGGTGCCAAGACCTTGTCGCGCCTGCCGGCCCTTGGCGACGACGTCACTCTGCAAGTTGAGAGCCAGTGGAGCGAGTCGCAGGGCCTGCGCCTGTCAGGCTTTCTCACGCGAGAGGAAAAACAGGCTTTCGTCGCGCTCCATTCAATTCAGGGCGTGGGCCCCAAGGCGGCCATGGCGGTTCTGGATGTGCTGTCACCGGCCGACCTGGCGCAGGCGGTGGCGCGTGAGGACAAGAGCGCCGTCGGCCGGGCCAATGGGGTCGGGCCGAAACTGGCCCTGCGCATCATCACCGAGCTGAAGGGCAAGTCGCTGGGCGCAAGCCTGAACATCGCCTCGCCCGGCGCTGCGCCCCTTGCGCCGGCTGCACCATCGATTTCCGGCGAGGCCACGGCTGCCTTGATGGGGCTTGGCGTCAATGAAGGGCTGGCCCGCCGCGCTGTTGACCTCGCCCTGCTTCGCCTGGGTGATGACGCGCCCTTAGCCGAGCTGATCCGGGCCGCCTTGCAGGAGACCACCCGGTGAGTCGGCTGATCGAGGCCGGCGAGGGGCCCGAGCCCGCTGACAAGGCGCTCCGACCGCAGACTCTGGCCGAGTTCGTCGGCCAGCCCAAGGCCAAGGCCAATCTGTCGGTGTTCATCGAGGCGGCCCGCCAGCGTGGCGAGGCCATGGACCATGTGCTGCTGTTTGGCCCGCCGGGGCTGGGCAAGACCACCCTGGCCCAGATCGTCGCCCGCGAACTGGGCGTGAATTTCCGTACCACCAGCGGACCGGTGCTGGCTAAGGCCGGAGACCTAGCCGCAATCCTGACCAATCTCGAGCCGCGTGATGTTTTGTTCATCGACGAGATTCATCGCCTGTCGGCACCGGTTGAGGAAATTCTCTACCCAGCCATGGAAGATCATGTGCTGGACCTGATGATCGGTGAGGGGCCCAGTGCTCGCTCGGTGCGGATCGACCTGGCCCCCTTCACCCTGGTGGCGGCGACGACGCGGGCGGGTCTGTTGGCGACGCCGTTGCGAGACCGTTTCGGCATCCCGCTACGGTTGGAGTTCTACTCCAAGGCGGAGCTTTGCCAGGTGCTTTCCCATGCCGCACGCAAGCTGGGCCTCGACTTGAGTGCGGATGGCGCGGCAGAAATCGCCGCTCGGTCGCGGGGCACGCCGCGTGTGGCGGGCCGCTTGCTGCGCCGGGTGCGCGATTTCGCAGCTGCGGAAGGCGCTCTGGTGATCGACCAGGCGGTGGCGGCCCGTTCCCTGGCCCGGCTGGAGGTCGATCAGGCGGGGCTAGACGGCCTCGACCGCCGCTACCTCGACGCCTTGATTGGACATTACGGTGGCGGTCCTGCTGGGGTGGAAACGCTCGCCTATGCCATCGCCGAGGCCCGTGACGCGGTAGAGGATGTGATCGAGCCTTTCCTGATGCAGCAGGGCTTTATCCAGCGTACCCCGCGCGGCCGCATCGCTTGCGCTCGCGCCTACGAGCACATGGGACTGACTCCGCCCGCCGCGCCACCTATTGCGGGGCAGGGTGCCCTGTTCGAGGATGAGGCATGAGTGAGCCTTCCGCCGGCCAGTTCCGCGATGGGGCCCACTGGCTTGCTGTTCGGGTTTACTACGAGGACACCGACTTCACCGGGGTGGTCTATCACGCCAACTATCTGCGCTACATGGAGCGGGGTCGGTTGGACTTCCTGCGACTAGCGTGGGTGAATCACCAGGGTCTGCAAACGCAGGACGCCACCGCATTCGCCATCGCCCATATGGACATCGCTTTTAAGAAGCCGGCGCGGGTTGATGACGCCCTGATCGTGCGTACTGCGTTTTCGGCCCCCACAGGCGTTCGCCTCATCGCGCGCCAGTGCGTCATGCGCGATGGCGAGATTCTGGCGCAGGCGGTTGTGACCGCCGTTTGCGTTGGTCGCGATGGAAAGCCGCGCAAACCGCCCCGCTCCATGGTTGAGCTTTTGACGCCATGGTTTGCGCTTCGCTAGGCTGGGGCAAGACATCGGTGACGGCGCAGGCCATAGTTTCACCATGGCTACGGTACATTTGAGTGCCGATTCCACCTACCGAACTAAAGG
Source organism: uncultured Caulobacterales bacterium (assembly GCA_903889785.1). Classification (GTDB taxonomy): domain Bacteria; phylum Pseudomonadota; class Alphaproteobacteria; order Caulobacterales; family Caulobacteraceae; genus Caulobacter. Next base: position 6,080 of record CAISYT010000121.1, on the reverse strand, counting down.
AACGACCCGCCCATGGATCCTTCGAATGTTACGCCGGAGACTTTCTCCTTCCTCACCCTGTTCATTCGGGCCGACTGGGTGATCAAGGCGGTGATGACGGGTCTGGCCTTGGCCTCGCTTTGGTCTTGGGCGGTCATCATCGATAAGACCTTCCGCTTTACCTCACTGAATGCCGCAGCGGATAAGTTCGAGGATCAAGTCTCCGGCGGGCGCAGCCTGGAGGACGTGGCGACCGAAGCGGGCGAGCGTCCGCGCCAGCCTTTGCCTCGCATGCTACAGGCGGCGCTGAAGGAATGGCGTGATGCCCGTAAGGGCGGAGGTGCGCTGGGCGAAACCCAATCGGCCTTCCTGATCCAGCGCATCGACCGAGTCTTGGACTCCATGATCGCGCGCGAGAATGCCCGCGTCGAGGAGGGCCTGGGAAGCCTCGCGATCGTCGCCACGGCCTCGCCGTTCGTGGGGTTGTTCGGCACGGTATGGGGCATCATGCATGCGTTCCAGAACATCGCGATCCAGAAAAACACCTCACTTGCCGTGGTCGCACCGGCCATTGCCGAAGCGCTGTTTGCCACCGCAATTGGTTTGGTGGCTGCCATTCCGGCCTATATCGCCTACAACAAGTTTTCGACTGACGCAGGCAAGTTTGGCGGCCGTCTGGAGGGCTTCGCCGACGATCTGTCCACCGCTATCCAGCGGCGGCTGGCCGAGCGGGTGTGAACATGCCCGTCGAAGTTTGTGCGGCTTGCCGTTCGGAGCGGCTGGCGTTCTTGGACGTCGAGCCTGGTGGTGCGCCTAAGATGCAATCTGAAGTGGGGAGGCTTTAGCCGGTGGCCCTCTCTGCTAACGACGCTTTCGCGGCCGGCCGGCGCCGTGGCCGGCGCGGCCGGGGCCGACGCGGTGCCTTGTCGGAAATCAATGTAACGCCGCTAGTCGATGTGATGATGGTCCTGCTGATCATCTTCATGATCTCTGCCCCGCTGTTAACCGTGGGCGTGCCGATCGAACTGCCCAAGACGTCCGCCGGGGCACTCAACGACCAGAATCACCCGATCACGGTGTCGATCCGCCGCGACGGCCGGCTCTATCTGGGCGAGGACGAAGTGCCGTTCACGGCGCTAAGCGATCGGGCTATCGGCCTCGCCGCTGGCGAACTGGCGCGGCCGATCTATGTGCGCGCCGACGGCGGCGCGCAGTACGCCATTGTGGCCCAGGTCATGGCGGGCCTGTCGACCAGTGGCTTTACCCGCATCAACCTGATCACCGATACCGGTGGTCCCCCCTCTGGTTTGGCTGGGGATGCGAAGCCAGACGAAACGGCGTCGAAGGGCTAGGCCGTGGCTAGGTCACGCACCGAGACTAATTTTTCGCCAGCCGTTCTGGCCAGCGGGGCGCTGCATGGGCTGATCGCGGTGGTCCTGCTGATCGCTTGGCCGCATGCCTCCAAGCCGATCACCCTGGGCTCTGCGGTACCGGTGACCATCGTCGCGACGGGTCCTGTGGCCAATATCCGGCCGGCTGAACAGGCGCTGCTCGACCAGGAGGCTCAGACCGAGGCTCCAGTTCCCGACGCCGCGCCCGCGCCTGCCGCCCCAATCCCGGCCCCGACGCCGACGCCGCCCAAGCCCGATGCTGCGCCAAAGCCCGTCCCCGTGCCCATACCGGCGAAGGCCGTGGCCAAGCCAGCACCGCATCCGAGCCTGAACCTCGACGCCCTGGCCGCTTCGATCGCCAAGCGCCAAGTGGCCGCTTCTGGCCAGACCCGCTCCCAGGCTCAACAAGGCCCAGCCCGTGCCGAAACGGCCGTCGAAGCCCGTCAGGCCGTGGGCGCATCGTCCGCCCTGACTGCCAGCGCGCTTGGCATCCTGGCCGCAGAACTGCAGCGGCGCTGGAACCCCAATTGCGCGGTAGAAGGCGGCTCGTCGGTCGATATTCGTGTTGGCTTCCGCCTGGTTCAGGGCGGAATGATTGCCGGTGATGTGGATTCCTCCGGCGCGACCGCGACCGATCCCGTGGTTAAGGCGGCGTCTGATCGCGCCGTGCGAGCCGTGCGCCAGGCCGCACCCTTCGAATCCCTGCCGCCGGAACTTTTCGGCCAGAGGATCGTCGTCAACTTCAACGCCAAACAGGCCTGTTCGGCGTAAGGATGATTGTTATGCGTTTCTCTCTGCTGCTTTCTGCCCTTGCCCTGCTGGCCCTGCCGTTCGCTTCGGCGCATGCGCAGGGCCCTGACGCGCCGCCCGTTGCGGCGGAAGAGATCACCGTCGATGTCAACTCCGGCGCGGTGCAGCCTTTGCCAATCGCGGTGCCGGTCTTCAGCGGCGCTGCCCAGGGCGCTGATATCGCCAAGGTGATCATGGCCAACCTGGAACGTTCGGGTCTGTTTCGACCCCTCGACCCCTCGGCCTTTGTTGAGAAGTCACTCGAGGTTAACGTTCAGCCGCGGTTCCCGGAGTGGAAAACGGTCGGGGCGCAGGCGCTCGTCAATGGCCAGACCACAGTTGAGGCGGACGGGCGCCTTCGGGTCGATTTCCGGCTATGGGACGTGTTCTCGGAAACCCAGTTGCTCGGCTTGCAGTTCACCTCCACGCCAGAGAACTGGCGGCGCGTGGCCCACAAGATCAGCGACGTGGTCTATGAGCGCCTGACCGGAGAGAAGGGTTATTTCGATACCCGCGTGGTGTTCGTGGCCGAGAGTGGTGCCAAGGTCGGGCGCATCAAGCGGCTGGCGGTCATGGATCAGGACGGCGCCAACCCATCCTATCTGACCGATGGCTCCTACCTGGTGATGACTCCGCGGTTTTCCTCGACCAGCCAGGAAATCACCTACATGGCTTTGCGACCCACTGGCTCCAGCGTTTATCTGTTCAACATCGAGACGGGCCGTCAGGAAACGCTCGGCATCTTTCCCGGCATGGTGTTTGCCCCGCGCTTTTCGCCAGGCGGCGACAAGGTCGCATTCAGCGTTGAGCGCGGCGGCAACAGCGATATCTATGTGATGGACCTGCGTACGCGGCAGACCAGTCGCGTGACCTCCGACCCCGCCATTGATACCTCGCCATCCTTCTCGCCGGACGGCTCCAAGATCGTGTTCAATTCCGACCGGGGCGGCTCGCCGCAGATTTACATGATGAATACCGATGGCTCGGGCGTACGGCGGATTTCCTATGGCACCGGCCGTTACACCACCCCCGTCTGGGCCCCGCGCGGCGATTTCATCGCCTTCACCAAACAGACCGGCGGCGAGTTTCATATCGGCGTCATGCGCGCCGACGGCAGCGATCAGCGTTTGCTGACCACCAGCTATCTCGATGAGGGCCCGACTTGGGCCCCCAATGGACGGGTGCTGATGTTTTTCCGTGAAACCTCGCCGGGCAATCCGCGTCTCTGGACCGTGGACATCACCGGCCGAATTCTTCGGCCTGCGCCCTACACCAGCGCTGCGTCCGACCCGGCCTGGTCGCCCTTATTGAACTAGGGAGATGGTTTGCACAGCATTGTGAGCCAAGCTGGCTTTTTTTGATCCCATCTGGAGTAAAAACGCGTCAAGATGCGTCTATTCGGTTCAAACGATCCAAGGAGGACGTTGTGAGATTCGACATGAAGCGCGCCGTAACGCTGGCGTTGATTGCCTTCGCATCCGCCAGCCTGGCTGCCTGCGCGACCAAGAAGCCGCTGCCGGTAACCCCGCCCCCGCCCCCGACGCCGGCTGCAATGCCTGCGCCGCCGCCGCCGGCCCCAGTGCCACCCCCTCCGGGTATTGCCCCCGGTTCGACGCAGGACTTCGTGGTCAATATCGGCGACCGTATCTATTTTGATTTCGACGCCTATGACCTGCGCGCCGATGCCCAGCCTGTGCTGGCCAATCAGGCCATCTGGCTGGTGCGCTACACCAATGTGAAGGTGCGAATAGAAGGCAATGCCGACGAGCGCGGCACCCGTGAATACAACCTGGCCTTAGGTGCGCGCCGTGCCAATTCTGTGCGCGACTTCCTGGTCTCTCATGGTGTCGCGGCCAATCGCATCGAGACCATTTCCTTTGGCAAGGAACGGCCGATCGCTGAGAGCTCTGACGAGGCGTCCTGGGCGCAGAACCGCAATGTCCATACCGCCATCACCGAGGGTGCCCGTTAAGGGCCTGCTGGGTCAGGCTCGATTTGGAGAAGGGACCGCGCGCGGTCCCTTCTTTGCATACGGTGGCCCCGCAGCCCTATTCTAGCCGCGCAAACCGACGAGTGTTCCGAACATGATGAGCCGTTCCGCCCTCGCCAAGATAATCGCCGCCGCCCTTGCTGGCATGACGCTGGCGGCGGCCGGACAGGGCCTGGCCCAGACCCCTATCGACAGCGATCCGCTCGATGATCGCTCCAAGCGTCGGCTCGACAATATGGAGAAGGTGGTGCGTGAACTACGCAGCATCGTTTACCAGGGGCGTAGCACCGGAAAGCCCATCGTTATCCAGTCTGCCGAGACTGATTCCGTGGTCGAGATCCTGAAGACCCACGTCGATGACCTCGAACAGTCGCTCAAGCGGATGACGGCTGATAACGAGACCCAGCTTCGCGATCTCGACCAGGCGCGCAAGGACCTGGCCGCCGCCCTAAACCATGAGGCCGCCCTCGAAGCCCGGCTTGGCGTACTCGAAGGCAAGGTCGCCGCAGCCTTGGCCCCGCCCCCCGCCGAACAGCCGGCGGCTCCACCTACCGCTGCCTTGCCTTCGCCTGCGGCGGCTCCCGCTGTGACGCCGGCGGCGGCCTTTGCTGCGGCCAACAAACAGCTTCTCGATGGCGACTATCCCCATGCCGAAAGCGCCTTCGCCGATTTCGTGCAGCGATATCCTACGGACCCTCGCGCAGCTGAAGCCAACTATCATCTGGGACAGACCCTGACCGTACGCGCGAATACTGCCGATGCCGCCGGTGCCTATCTCGCGGCAATCCGCGGCTATCCGAAGACGGTCTGGGCGCCAGATGCCATGTTACAGCTGTCCCGTGCCCTGCATACGCTTGGTGACCAAGCCAATGCCTGCAAGGTGCTGGACGACCTGAATAAGCGCTATCCGATGGCGCCACCGCCGGTGCAGTCCCGCGCGGCCACAACCCGGGCCCAGGCCAAGTGCGTACCCTGATCGAAGCGGTCGAGGCGATCCTGGACCGGCGGCTGGCGTCGCGCACTGATGCCCCGTTTGCGGTCGCCTTTTCGGGCGGCGGCGACAGCCTCGCCTTATTGATACTGGCGCTCGAATGGGCCGGTCGGCATGACCGGCGCGTCCTGGCCCTAGTGCTCGATCACGGCCTAAACCCTGACAGCTCAGCTTGGACCCGCTTTGCCGCCGAGGCCGCTGCTCGGCTTGGAGCGCAGGTCCGAACCCTTTCCTGGGATGGCCCCAAACCCGAAACGGGCCTGCCAGCCGCCGCCCGTGCCGCGCGTCATGCCGTCTTGGCGCAGGCTGCGAGAGCGTCGGGTGCGTCTGTATTGCTGATGGGCCATACGGCTGACGACCGCCTTGAGGCTGAACACATGCGCGCCGAAGGCTCCAGCGTCCCTGATCCCAAGACATGGGCCCCATCCCCGGCGTGGCCTCAGGGACGCGGCGTATCTGTGCTGCGGCCCTTGATAAACATCCGGCGAGACGCATTGCGCGATTTTCTGCGGGCGCGCAGCGAGCGCTGGCTCGATGACCCGACCAACGACGATCCGCGCTTCGCCCGTGCCCGGGCTCGGGTCGCTTTGGCGGACCAGGAGCCTGCGCCCGCCCCGGCCGACGTCGCAGAACCCGTAGCGATTGAGGGCTGGCGAGAATCCTTTGGCGCCCTAGAGGCCGAAGGCGAGGTTGGTCCAGCCGCTCTGGCGGCGGCTTGCCTTTGCGCCGCCGGAACCACCCGCCCTCCGGCAGCAACCCAGATCGCTCGGGTGATGGCCCTGATGGAACGGGGTGAAGACTTCGCTGCCACCCTGGCCGGTGCCCGCGTGGCGCGGCGAGGCGGCCGCCTCAGCATTACCCGCGAGACCGGGCGGCTGCCGATAGAGTCCCTGGCTATAGCTGAAGGCGAAACCTTGGTCTGGGATGGCCGCTTTGAACT
>CAISYT010000120.1 GCA_903889785.1 uncultured Caulobacterales bacterium | reverse complement strand
CGTTGTAGGTCTTCTGGCCGTGAACAGCGACATTGTAGCCTAGGCGCTCGAACGCCTCGGTTGGGAACTTCTCGTCGATACACTTGATCTCTTGCAGGCAGGCGACGTCTGGAGATGCGGCCTCAAGCCAAGCCAGCACCAGCTCCAGCCGAGCGTTGATCGAGTTTACGTTCCAGGTGGCAATACGCATTGTCGTTTCGGTCAGGGGTTGCAAAGGCTATGCGTGATGATCTCTCGCCTCAAGCCGCCTCTGTCGGTTTGAGCGGCGCAGTGCAGCTTGGCCGTCCAGCACCATTGAAGGCTGTCGCCTAGATTGAAAAGCTGACACCGCAGCCGCAGCTTGTGCGCGCGTTGGGGTTCTTGACCCGGAACTCCGCCCCGGCCAGTTCATCGACGAAATCAATTTCAGACCCTGCCAACAGGGCTACCGACACGTCGTCAACGACCGCAAAGGCACCGTCCCGCTCAATCTTATGATCGTCGGGTTCGGGGGCCTCAACCAGGTCAAAGCGATACTGGAAGCCGGAGCAGCCGCCACCGTCCACGGCGACGCGTAGCATGATGGGTTTGCCTTGCACCGCCGACAGGGCGTGCAGCCGCGCGGCAGCGTTGGGGGTCAATGAAAGCGGGGCAGGGCGCATTGGTTTTACGAAAGTTTCCGTCTTAGTCTTATATGAGGGCTCTTGGGCCGATCGCAAAGGCCTGTAGTATAGGTTGGTCATGAACCAGGTCCGTGCATCCTACGCTGAAGATCCCGCGAAATCGCGTGGACGGCAATTTCCGGAAGACGCGAGCTCCACGCGCACGCCGTTTGCGCGCGACCGCGACCGCATCATTCACACCTCGGCCTTCCGCCGCTTGAAAGAAAAGACCCAGGTCTTTGTGGCGCATGAGGGCGATCAGTTCCGAACCCGTCTGACTCACAGCCTGGAAGTGGCGCAAATCGCACGCTCGCTGGCGGTGGCCATGGGGCTCGATTCCGATCTGGCTGAGACCATCGCCCTGGCACACGATCTGGGCCACCCGCCGTTCGGCCATGCCGGCGAGGACGAACTCGCCATCCAAATGGAGCCATTCGGTGGCTTTGATCACAATGTGCAGACCTTTCGCGTCATCACAGAGCTGGAGCACCGCTATCCCGATTTCATCGGCCTGAACCTGACGTGGGAAACGCTCGAAGGGGTGGTCAAGCACAACGGACCTGTAAGCTCGCAGCTTCACAAGCCTTCCTGGCAGGCAATCGTTGACTATGATGCGGCCTATCCGCTGGAACTCTGCGGCTGGGCCGGGGCCGAGGCGCAGGTCGCGGCAATCAGTGACGACATCGCCTACAACAACCACGACGTCGATGACGGGGTCGAGGTAGGAATCTTTACTCTCGATCACCTGATGGACGTCGCCCTGATCGGCCCGATTCTGCGCGGGGTACGGGCCGAGCGCCCCGAGCTGTCTGCGCGCCTGGTGCGCTTGGAATCCGTGCGTCGGATGATTGGGGCCATGGTCAATGACGTGATCGCCGAGACCGGGCGACGCTTGGCCGCCAGCGGGGTGGCCAGCCCGGAAGACGTGCGCGCCTTAGGCTCCGGCCTGGTGGCTTTTTCACGCCCAATGCTGGCCGATCTGAGCCAGTTGCGCCTGTTCCTCACCGAGCGAATGTATCGGCACTGGAAGGTCAACCGCACCCGCAGCCAGGCCCGGCGACTGCTGGCCGAAATGTTTGCTCTTTTCATGGCCCAACCCGATGTGCTGCCGCCGGAATGGTCGATCCGCGCCCAGTCTGACGACGAACAAGGCCGTGCGCGTACCGTGTGCGACTACATCGCTGGCATGACCGACCGCTTTGCCATCGAGGAGCATCGTCGGCTGTTCGTGCTGGGAAGCTGACCGTCCTCCCCAAGGATAAATTGTCCCCCTCAAGCGCGCTCGGGTGCGTGTTTGTAAGGGTTGCGCCGCTGAAATCTTGGCGCGCTGAATCCTAGGGACAATCCCTAGGGTGACAGCATGGTGGCCGCGGGTACTGTCTTGATCCTGGGGACGACTCACGCCCGCCGTGTTGTTCCGGCGGTCCTGGCGGGTGGAAACCGATTAGAATGGTGTTGCGGAGTGATTCGTCTTTCACGTCGTGAACGGGTGAGGAGCCTAGCGATGAATGAGCCCCCGCGCGGAACCTATACGCCGCAAAACGACCCGCCGCTGTCGTTTGATGCCCGCGCCCCAGTGCGCGGCTCGCGCCCGGTGCCCATGACTCTGATCGTCAGTGCGGTGATCCTGGCCACCTTGATCGTGGCCATTTTCCTGATCTATCGCGGTGGTGTGCGCGGCGCGGTGGATGCGCCCCAGCCGGTCGGCCAGGTGGTGGGCGCCATGAAGGGTGCTGCTCCGCCCGAGAACCGGTCTTCCGATCCGGCCGCCGGTCTGCAGATCTATCGCGATGACGCCGGTGCCTCAGCACCAACCACTTTTGCGCCGCCGCCTGAGACCCCGGCTGTTCGCCCCACGCCGTCTGTTACCGGTGCCGATCCGATCGGTGTGGCGCTTGAAAACGCTGAAGCCGCATCGGCCAAGCCAGCGCCCGTAGTGGCGGCGGCTAAGCCTTTGATGGCTGCGCCGGTCCCCGCGCGTGCGAAGGCCGCCGCTGTGACCGTTTCGGCCCCGGTGAAGGCGGTAACTCTGCCGGTTGCAGCCAAGCCTGTGGTTGTTGCCACGGCCGCCGTTGGATCGGGTGTGCAGATCGGGGCCTTCTCGTCCGCTGCTCTGGCGGAACAGGGCTGGTCGGACGCGGTCAAGCTCGCGCCCGGACTTGCCACAGGCAAAGGCAAGAGCATCACGCCGGTGGAGAGCGGCGGCAAGACGCTCTATCGCACCACGGTGACCGGCTTTGCCTCAAAAGATCAGGCTGACGCCTTCTGCGGCGCGCTTAAGGCGGCCGGTAAGAGCTGCTTTATCCGTTGACGCATAGCGCCTGCATCGTTGGCTGCATGGGCCAGGGTCTGAGCGCTGATGAGCGGGCGTTCTTCCGCGACGCGAAGCCGTGGGGCTTTATACTTTTCGCCCGCAATATCGGCACCGCCGAGCAGGTAGGGGCGCTTACCCGCGCGCTGCGCGAAGCCGTGGATGATGAATCAACCCTGATCTTCATCGATCAAGAGGGTGGGCGTGTGCAGCGGCTTAAGCCGCCGCTGGCGCGCCTGTGCCATCCGGCCGGAGCGTTTGGCGAGCTTTACAAGCGTGATCCCGACGCGGCGACAAGGGCCGTGTACCTCAACCACCGTTTGCTGGCGTCTGAACTGGCCGCAGTGGGCATCGACTCTGACTGCGCCCCGTGCGTCGACCTTTTGCATCCCGACGGCCACGGCATCATCGGCGACCGCGCCTTCGGGGCGGACCCTGATCTGGTCGCCGCGCTTGGGCGCGCGGCTTGCAACGGGCTGCGCTCGGGCGGGGTGGTTCCGGTGATAAAGCACATCCCTGGCCATGGCCGTGCGGCTGTCGACAGCCACCTGGCTCTGCCGGTAGTGGCCACCGATCTCGACAGCTTGGATTCGACCGACTTCTTGCCGTTCCGCGCCCTGAAAGGCGAGGTGATGGCTATGACCGCCCATGTGGTCTACGCGGCGGCAGATCCGGACCGTGCCCTAACTGTTTCGACGACGGCGATCGATGACATTGTGCGCGGGCGGATCGGATTCGACGGCCTGCTCATGAGCGACGACCTTTCCATGAAGGCCCTGGGCGGTGGGCTGTCCAGCCGAGCGGCCAGTGCCATCGGTGCGGGGTGCGATGTGGCACTGCATGGCAATGGTGCCTTGGTGGGCGAGCCCGTGCGCGACCTGATGGGCGAGCTCGTCGCGGTGGCCAAGGCTTCCGGAACCCTATCGGGCAAGGCCCTGCAGCGCGCAACGGCTGCGCGGGCGGCTAGCCGACAGGACTCCGCCTTCGATTCACGAGAGGCCGAGGCTGAGCTTGCCTCGCTGGGGCTGGACGGCAGAATGGCGGCATGAGTGAACCTTTTCAGCCGCCGCTGATGTTCGACGCCGCTTCGCGGGCAGCGGAGGACGGCGACGCCCTGATCATTGATCTGGATGGCTATGAGGGCCCGCTACATGCTCTTTTGGCCCTAGCCCGCACCCAGAAGGTCGATCTGCTCAAACTGTCCATCGCTCAGCTGGCCGACCAGTATCTGGCCTTTGTGCGCCGGGCGACGCGGCTTCAGTTCGCGCTGGCCGCCGACTATCTGGTCATGGCGGCCTGGCTAACCTATCTGAAGTCGCGTCTGCTGCTGCCCAAGGCCGAGCGGCCGCATGGCGAGGAGATGCCGCCTGAACAGGTGGCTGCGAACCTGGCCTTTCGGCTGGCCAAGTTGGATGCCATGCGGTCGGCAGGCGAGGCCCTGGCCAGCGGGCCGCGCCTCAAGCGCGATATCTTCACCCGCGGCGATCCGCAGGCCATCACCATCATTCCGTCGCAGAAGCTCGAGGGCGACCTCTATGGCCTGATGAGCGCCTATATCGGCTTCCGCCGGCGTGACGCCTCGCGCACCTACGCCCCCGCCACACCGAGCGCCTATCCGCTCGAAGCCGCCCGCGAGCGGCTGCGCCATCTGCGGCCGGAACTTGAGGCCTGGACGTCGCTGGCCTGGGTGGCACCGGAAGGCCGTGATGCGACCGTGGAGGGCCGCGGCCCCAGTCGTGCCTCGTTCCTAGCCTCGACTCTCTCTGCCAGTCTAGAATTGGTCAAGGAAGGGTCGCTGGAAGCGCGCCAGACCGAGGCGTTTGCAGACCTTTACGTTCGTATCCGGCCAGATGCGCAGGCGGCATGAGTGACGTTTTCGATATCTCAGCGTTGGAACGCAAGGTGGAGGCACTGCTGTTTGCCGCCGCCGTGCCGCTGTCGCTGGCCGATTTGGAACAGCGCCTGCCGGACGGGTCGGAGGTTGCGGTGGCCCTCGCGGCCCTGGCGGCGCGTTATGCCGGGCGTGGCGTCAACCTAGTTTCGGTCGCTGGGCGCTGGCGGTTTCAAACGGCGCCGGATCTGTCCTATCTGATGACCCAGGAGCGCGAGGAGCCGCGGCAGATTTCCAAGGCCGCGCAAGAGACCCTGGCGATCATCGCCTATCACCAGCCGGTGACGCGTGCCGAGATCGAGGCGGTGCGCGGGGTGCAGACTCGAGGCGGGGCACTCGACGTCTTGCTTGAGCTAGGGCTGGTGAAGATGCGCGGACGGCGCCGCACGCCTGGCCGGCCCGTGACCTTTGGCACGACGGATGCCTTCTTGGAGCACTACGCGCTGGCCAACTTGGCGGATCTGCCGGGTGCCTCGGAGATGAAGGCCTCTGGCCTGCTGGCCATGGATCTGCCACCGGGCTTTGCGCCGCCTCAGCCCATGGATGGCCTGGCCGAGGACGAAGACCCCCTGGACGTCGACGACGCCCCCGAATTTGCGCAGGATTTCGTCGGCTCAGGAGAGCCTTAAGGCCGCACGGGCAAAGCGCCGCTTGGCGCGGGCGTCGGAAAGCCTATATTGCATTGTCATTGAAAATGGCTCACTGGCCGCGCCGGCAGGGAAACGGAGTTTCGTCATGGGTAGCATGTCCCCAATCCATTGGCTCATCGTTGCGGTGGTGGTTCTGCTGCTGTTTGGCGGCAGCGGTAAGCTTTCGAGCCTCATGGGCGATGCCGCCAAGGGCGTGAAAGCCTTCAAGGACGGCCTCAAGGACGAGGACGTCGCCGAGAAAACCGGATCTGCCCTACCGCGCAAGGACGTGGAAAAGGAAGAGCCGCGCAAGAGCTAAGCGCCTAAAGCGTTTGACCGGAAGCGGGTTGCGGTTTCGCCGCTAATCGCGCTTTGTGGGTCTGAGTTGACCTACGCGTTGCAGATTTTGGGCGCTATCTTCCAAAATCATCCCCTTCACGCGCCTCGCGGCGCTTGATCCCAGGCGCGCGCAGGCCCAAAAGTCAAACCATGCTTCCTCAAGTCGGATCGCTAGAATACTTCGTCATCGCCATCGTCGCCTTATTGGTGATCGGGCCGAAAGACTTGCCGCTCATGCTGCGCAAGATGGGCAAATTCGTCGGCCGCCTGCGAGGGATGGCCAATGAGTTCCGCGCCAGTTTCGATGAGATGGCCCGCCAGTCCGAACTGGACGACCTGCGCAAGGAAGTGGCCGCCATGCGAGAGACAGCGCTATCGGAAAAGGCGGCGGTGGATGAACATATTACCGCGATCGACAATACCATTCACGGCGGCACCACCATGATCGACGGTGCGCCCTACAGTCCCGCCGAGCCGGAATCGTATCTGCGTTATCCTGAGACCCAGGCCGAGAAGATCATCAACCGCAAGAAACGGGTGGCTGAGGCCGAGGGGCAGACCGCTCGACCGAAAGCCAAATCCAAGACCACCAGTGCCAAAATCAAGCCGCCGACCGTTAGTCCGGTCGCCAAGCCCGCGGCGAAAGCTAAGTCTCCCGCTAAGCCCAAGGCCAAGTCGTGACCGACCAGCCGCCCGAAGAGCATGAGATCGAGGCCTCCCGCGCGCCCCTGCTCGATCACCTGATCGAACTGCGCTCGCGCCTGCTGGTCAGTGTGGTAGCCGTAGCGATCACCTTTGGGATCTGTTTTCTGTTCGCCGGCCAGATCTACCTTGTCTTGATCCACCCGTTTGAGGTGGGCTCGGGCCTGCTGGCCGAGCAGAAGGTGGCCGGCAGCCATCATGGCCCGTTCGACCTGCTGTTGACCTTGATCGGGTTAAAGGCCGCGCCGCCTGTTGCGGCGGGCTCGATGAAGTTCATCTTCACTGCCCCGCTGGAGTTCTTCTTCACCAAGATCAAGTTGGCGGGCTTCGGTGCCGTTGTTATGGCCTTCCCGGTTCTGGCCTGGCAGCTGTACCGTTTTGTCGCGCCTGGGCTGTACCGCAAAGAGCGGCACGCTTTCTTGCCGTTTCTGCTGGCCTCGCCGGTGCTGTTCGCGGCCGGGGCGGCGCTGGTTTATTACATCATGCTGCCGTTCGTGCTGTGGTTTGCCCTGAGCCAGCAGATCGTGGGTACCGGCGGTGTCACCGTTGAGCTGATGCCGAAGGTGTCGGAATACCTGACCCTGGTTACCACCCTGCTGATGGCCTTTGGGCTTTGTTTCCAGCTGCCGGTCGTCTTGGCGCTCGCCGGCCTGGCGGGTCTGGTCGACAGCAAGATGCTGCGAGCCGGGCGGCGCTACGCCATTGTGGCCATATTCGTGGTGGCCGCCATCCTGACTCCACCGGACCCGATCAGCCAGGTCACCTTGGCGGTGCCGATTATCATACTCTACGAAATCTCGATTATTTGCGTCTGGCTTATCGAGCGCCGCCGCAAACGGGACGATGCGACGGCGAAGGGCTAACCCCAACATGGCTGTGACCCTGGCCTTGCGCCGGCCTAGTGATTGCCCTGGTGCCATTATGCGTCGCCATGACGCCGGATTCGCCGCCTAAACCGTTGGCACCCTCGGCAACGCGCCTTATGAAACCTTCATGCACGACATCAAGGCCATTCGGGAAAACCCCGACCACTACGAGCGCGCCTGGGCCGGCAAGGGTCAGGCCGGCAAGGCCGCCCAGGCCGTGGCGCTGGACAGCCAGATGCGGGCTGCCCTTACCGCAGCCGAACAGGCGCAGGCCAAGCGGAATGAGCTTTCCAAGCTGATCGGTCAGGCCAAGGCCAAGAAGGATGAGGCCGAGGTCGAGCGCCTTCTGGCCGAGGTGGATACGCTGAAAGGGCAGGGGAGCGATGCCGCTGAGGTGCAGGCCAGTTTGGCCGCCGAGCTGCGCTATCTTCTGGCCGCCCTGCCTAACATCCCGGCGTCTGACGTGCCGGTCGGAGCGGACGAGCACGACAACGTCGAAGTGCGGCGCTGGGGCACGCCCCGCACCATCAACAGCCCCAAGGATCACGTCGATATCGGCGAGCGCTTGGGTGGAATGGATTTCGAAGCGGCGGCGCGGATGTCGGGTGCCCGATTCGTCGTGCTCAAGGGCGAGTTAGCGCGGCTGGAGCGGGCCATCGGCCAGTTCATGCTCGATCATCAAACCCAGCAGAACGGCTATACCGAGGTCTCGCCGCCCTTGCTGGTGCGTGGCCATGCGATGTTCGGAACCGGTCAGTTGCCAAAGTTTGAAGACGATCTGTTCAAAACAGCCGAACGCGTTGCAGCGTTAGATAGCGAATCCAGGGATTTTCTGCTGTCGGGCGAAGCGGCTCTTTATCTGATCCCAACCGCAGAAGTCTCGCTAACCAATATCGTCCGCGAATCGATCCTAGCGGAAGAAGCGCTTCCGCTACGCCTCACCGCCTTGACGCCCAGCTTTCGATCTGAGGCCGGTGCCAGCGGGCGCGACACGCGCGGGATGATCCGGCAGCATCAGTTCTACAAGGTCGAGCTGGTTTCGATCACCACGCCAGATCAGTCCGACATCGAACACGACCGCATGACGGCCTGCGCCGAGGGTCTGCTTCAGGCGCTGGAATTGCCTTTCCGCACCGTGCTGCTGTGTACCGGCGACATGGGTTTCGGTGCGCGAAAAACCTATGACCTCGAGGTGTGGCTGCCTAGCCAGGCCACGTTCCGCGAGATCAGTTCGTGCTCCAACTGTGGCGACTTCCAGGCCCGGCGCATGGATGCCCGGACCCAGAGGGCGGGCGAGAAAGGCACGCGCTTCGTGCACACCCTGAACGGCTCGGGCCTTGCGGTTGGACGCACCCTGGTGGCCGTGCTGGAAAACTACCAACAGGAAGATGGCTCGGTGGCCATACCCGCGGTGCTACAGCGCTACATGGGCGGCGCGACGTCTATCGGTGGTAAGTTGTGAGGGCTTTGGGTTGAGAATCCTCATCACCAACGACGACGGCATTCATGCCGAAGGGCTCACGGCGCTGGAAAAGATCGCCGCCGTCCTGACTGATGACGTCTGGGTGGTGGCACCCGAATACGAACAGTCTGGGGCCAGCCGTGCGCTGACCTTGGCCGACCCGCTGCGGGTGCGGCGGCTGGGCGAACGCCGGTTTGCCGTGGATGGCACGCCAACCGACTGTGTGATGCTGGCAGTGCAAGACCTCGTTCAGGGTGCCAAGCCCGATCTGGTGCTTTCTGGCGTCAACCGTGGCCAGAACCTGGCCGAGGATGTGAGTATGTCGGGCACGGTGGCGGGTGCCATTCAAGGCATGGTGTTGGGCGTGCCTGCGATTGCCTTGAGCCAGGCGCTGTTGGTGTTTCACGACGATGAGCGTGCGCCCTTCGAGGTGGCGATGATCCACGGCCCGGGCGTGATTCAGAGCCTGCTCAAGGCAGGTTGGCCGAATGATGCCGTCATGAATGTCAATTTTCCCTGCCGGCTGCCCGAGCAGGTGACTCAGGTGGAAGTGACCCGCCAGGGCTTCCGGGGCTTTAATGGGACCCATGCCGAGCGGCGCACCGATCTGCGCGGTCGCGATTATTATTGGATGGGCTTTCGCAACGGTGAGGTGAAGCTGGGTGAGGGTACAGACCTCGCGGCCATCGCTGCCGGGAAGATTTCTATTACGCCGTTGCACATCGACTTGACGCACCAAGCGGCCCTGGGCGCGCTCAAGGGACGTATCGGCGGAGCCATCCCCAAGGTCCACGCCTGATGTCCGACGAAGCGGATGATCCGGTAGAGACGGCGCAGACGCGGCTGGCCCGACTGGTTCTGGTGCTCCGTTCGCAGGGGGTTACTGATCCTGCCGTGCTTTCGGCGATTGAAAAAACGCCGCGCGACCTGTTCACGCCCGATCTCTTCCGCGACCGCGCCTGGGAAGACAGCGCCCTGCCGATCGCCTGCGGCCAGACGATCAGCCAGCCGTTTATTGTGGGGCTCATGACCCAGGCTTTGACGCTGGAGCCGCGCGCGCGTGTGCTGGAAATCGGTACCGGTAGCGGCTACCAGACCGCGATCCTGTCTCGCTTGGCGCGGCTAGTTTATACTGTGGAGCGCTACCGCACCCTGATGGGCGAGGCGGAGAAGCGGTTTGCCACCCTTGGCCTGACAAATGTTATCACGCGTTTTGGTGACGGCGGCGACGGTTGGGTCGAACAGGCACCGTTCGACCGTATTCTGGTCACAGCCGCATCGTCTGAGGAGCCAGACCGATTGCTCAAACAGCTCAAGCCTTCGGGCGTGCTGGTGGCGCCGGTTGGCAAGGGTCCGGTGCAGCGATTGGTGCGTTACGCCGGGGACGGCAAGGGCGAATTTACCAAGGAACAGCTGGGAGAGGTACGTTTTGTGCCCATGCTAGATGGCGTTGCCAAGGAGCTCTGAAGGCTCTGTGAAGCGGTGGTTAACGCTTCGTTTAGAATTAAGAGTGCGTTTGGGCTTGGATTCGAGAAAGGAAGCGCGATGCGTCAACAGATCGGCCAGATGGCTCTCATCGCGTCCGCCGCACTGGCTCTGACCGGTTGCGCTTCTGCGGCTCAGTCACCGGCCTATCCGATCAACAGCGCCCCTTCGCCCGCTGTTCAAGCTGCGCCTGCGCCGGTTCTGGCCTCAACCCCTGCGGCGCCGACGGCATCACCGACTGCGCCCGTGACGAGCCAGCCATTGGCCTTGCCGGCCGCAGTGCCTGCCCCGGCACCCACACCCGCTCCCGTACCCGTACCTGCCTCCGTCGCCGCGCCCGAGCCGCCTGCGCCTCCGGCACCTCGGCCGCAGCCGGTGCCGATTCCAGAAGAGCGGCCCGCACCGCCGCAAACGCAGACCTACAGCGCGCCACCGCCGGCTCCTGCGCCCATCACCGTGTACTCGGTGACCGGCAAGGTGATCGACACCCAAGGCCCGCCGCAGGTGCATGTGGTTAAGCGCCGCGACACGATCGATGCCATCGCCCGCGACTTCGACATTTCGCGTCAGGAACTGGCTGACGCCAACAAGATCGAGCCACCCTACAAGATCAAGCCAGGCCAGAGGCTGAAGGGGCCGCGCGTCAAGGCCAAGGCCTATGTGGTCGGTAGCGGCGACACGATCTATTCCATCGCCTTGCGCTTCAAGGTTACGCCGAAGGCCCTGGCTGGGGCGAACGGCAAGATGGTCGGTTCGTCGATCCACTCGGGTGAAAAACTGATCCTGCCTAAGGGTTACAAGGACACCGGTCCGCTCAAGCGCGTGCAGCCCGCGCCGGGATACACTCCGCCCGCGGCCACCGCCTACGCTAGCCCGGCCTATGCGCCCTCTACCCCAAAGCCCTCCGCAGCGCCGGTTGCGCCAGCCGCACCGATTGGGTCGTCCACGCCGGCCACGATTTATCCGCGCCAGGCACCCGCTGCGCCGGTGATCAGCTATCCGCGTTTGCCAGCGGCTCCGCCCGCGACCTATCCGCGCCCTGAGCCGGCAGCTTCGCCGATTATCGACACGGCCGCTGTCCCAACCGATGCCGATGTGTTGGCCGTCGGACGCGGTCGGTTCATCTCGCCGGTGATGGGAGAGGTCCTGGGAGGCTTTGGCCCCAAGGGAACAGGCCAGCGCAGTGATGGGATCGACATTCGTAGCCCCGCAGGATCCGCGGTACATGCCGCCGCCGCTGGAGAAGTGGTTTATGCGGGCGACCAGGTTCCGGAGTTCGGCAACCTGGTACTGATCAAGCATGCAGAGGGCTGGGTCACGGCTTACGCCCATCTGCAGCGCACGGAAGTGAAGATGCGCCAGACCGTCACCCAGGGCCAGCAGATCGGCCTCGTCGGGATGAGCGGCGGGGTTTCCGAGCCCCAGCTGCACTTCGAGGTGCGCTACGCTCCTACGACCAAGGACAAGGCCCGCCCGATCGACCCTGCGCTGGTGCTGCCGAAATAACCAGACGTCATCCCGGCCGCAGCGAAGCGGAGCGCCGGGAGCCAAGAACAGGTGCCCCGGCCTTGGGGCGAGGCTGTTGTAGCGGGCACCGATGACTCGGGATGACGGATTTCGAAAAAATCGTCTTCGCAGCTTCAGAATGCAGCGTGATTTGTATAAGGCGAGGGCAAGCTCCTACACTTCATGGGGAAGAGGAGCTCAGTGATGACGGCTTGGGTCTATTCCTTCGGCGGCGGCGGCGCGGATGGCGACGCCTCGATGAAGACTCTGCTTGGCGGCAAGGGTGCCAATCTGGCGGAGATGAGCGCCCTGGGCTTGCCGGTGCCGCCGGGTTTCACTGTTACAACCGAAGCCTGCGTCCACTATTACGCGAACGCGCGGGCCTATCCTGACGATTTGGCCGAGCAGGTCGAGGCAGGCCTT
>CAISYT010000119.1 GCA_903889785.1 uncultured Caulobacterales bacterium | reverse complement strand
CATAGTGGCGAGCGGGTGGTCACCGTGGCTGTGGACGCCATGGTGTTCCATAAGCCGGTGCATGTGGGGGATCAGGTGACGTGCTACACGCGGATCATGCGGGTGGGGCGCACGTCGATCTCGGTGATGGTCGAGACCTGGGTCCGCCGCAGCCGGCTCGGCACCCCGATCCACGTCACCGAGGGGCTGTTCACCTATGTCGCCGTGGATGCCCACGGTCACCCCACCGAAATCCTAAACCAGAGCTTTTAATTGTACCAGGTACGAATTAATTAATTGTGCCAGGTACGATTATTTTGAGACAGGCCGGCCGCGTTTGCGCTGGGTGATGGCATGCCCGGCATGGCGGCTGATAAGGGCGGCGAAGCGCTCGGGGCCCAAGGGCCAGCCGCCGTTGACGGCATCGCGGATGGCGCCCAGCGCGGTGTCGGGCAGCGCGCCCTCGAACAGGCTGGCATAGGCCTTGGGGCGGTCTTCGGGGCTGGGTGCCAGGGTTTCGTAGAGCTGGTGATGTGAGATCAGCGCATCGGCTTTTCCCTCGGCGTTGGCCTTATAACTCGACCAGCGGTAAGCGCCCGGCGTCTTCGCGAGGCCTGCGCGCACCGGATTGAGCTCGATATAGCGGCTGCAGGCAAAGTAGTAATCATCGGCTTCGATGAGCGATGCGCGGTAGCGCCCCTCCCAAAAACTCCCCGTGCGTTCTTGCGCATCGTTGACATAACGGCTGTAGCGCCAGTTCACGTGCTTCATGGCGCGGGGCAGGGAGTGGGCGGTCTCAGGCGAGACCAGCAGGTGCACGTGGTTGGTCATCAGCACATAGGCATGAACCGCGACACCGTGCGCGGTCGAGGCCTCGCCCAGCCAATCCAGGTACTGCTTGGCGCCGCCGGCATCAAAGAACACCTGGCCGCGGTTATTGCCGCGCTGGATCACATGAACGGGGTGGCCGGGCAGAAATACGCGGGGGCGGCGGGGCATGGGTAATTCCGTACCTGGTACGAATAATTAATTGTACCAGGTACAAATTAATTGTCAACGGCGGCGGAAGGGGCCCAGTTCAGTGAGGGCGGCGATGTCCTGGGCGATGGCCTGGCGCTCCTGATCCAGAAACCGGGCCACGGCGGCCCTAAAGCCCGGCTCGGCGATCCAATGGGCGGAATAGGTCGGGCGCGGCAGGTACCCGCGCTGGATCTTATGCTGGCCCTGGGCGCCGGCCTCGACCCAGGCCAGCCCGTGGGCGATGGCGAAGTCGATGGCGCGGTAATAGCAGACCTCGAAATGCAGCATGGGTGCATCGACCGCCGTCCCCCAATTACGCCCGAACAGCGTATCGCCCCCCCTGAGATTGAGCGCGCCGCAGACCAACGCGTTGTCCTTCTCGCCCATGATCAGCACGACAGACTCATTCAGGCGCTCACCCAAAAGGTCGAAGAATTCGCGGGTGAGATAGGCCTGACCCCATTTGCGGTCCGAGGTGTTCATATAAAAGCGAAAGAAGGCATCCCAGTGCCGGGGCTTGATGTCCGCGCCCGTCAACGCCGAGATCACAATCCCCGCGCCGTTGGTCACCGCGCGCTCGTGGCGGATGGTTTTGCGTTTGCGCGAAGACAGGGCGCCCAGAAAATCCTCGAAACTCCCGTAGCCCTCGTTCTTCCAGTGATACTGCTCGCCGAGACGCGGGAGCAGACCCATCTCGGTCATGAGGTCGGCTTCCGGCGCGGTCGGGAACGTCACATGCAGCGACGAGACTTTCAGCCGCTGGGCCAGTTCGATCATGCCCGCAAGCAGCGCGCGCTGTAGGTCATCACGCGTCGCGTCGTCCACATCGCCGCGCACCATCAACCGCGGCCCGGTCACGGGCGTGAACGGCACCGCGCATTGCAGCTTGGGATAATAGCGGCCGCCCGCGCGTTGGTAGGCCTCGGCCCAGCCCCAATCGAAGACATACTCGCCGTAGGAATGGGACTTCAGATACAAGGGTGCGCAGGCGAGAACGCGGCCCCTCCCATCTTCCAAGATCACAT
>CAISYT010000118.1 GCA_903889785.1 uncultured Caulobacterales bacterium | reverse complement strand
GGCCCGGCGGGCGGCGCAGCAGCAGCGACATCTGGCGATAGGCCACGGCTTGCTTGGAAAGGTCATCATAGATGATCAGGGCGTGCAGGCCGTTGTCGCGGAACCACTCGCCCATGGCGCAGCCCGAGAACGGGGCCAGGAACTGCAGCGGCGCCGGCTCCGAAGCGGTGGCGGCCACCACGATGGTGTATTCCAGCGCACCTTGCTCTTCGAGTGTCTTGACGATCTGGGCCACGGTGGAGCGCTTTTGGCCGATTGCCACGTAAACGCAGTACAGCTTGGCCTTCTCGTCGTCGCCGGCGTTGACGGCCTTTTGGTTCAGGATGGTGTCGATCGCCACGGCAGTCTTGCCGGTCTGGCGGTCGCCAATGATCAGCTCGCGCTGGCCGCGGCCGACGGGGATCAAGGCGTCGATGGCCTTCAGACCAGTCTGCACCGGTTCGTGCACGCTCTTCCGGGGGATGATGCCCGGGGCCTTCACGTCAACGCGACGGCGCTCGGTAACATCCTTCAGCGGGCCCTTGCCGTCTATCGGCTCACCCAGCGGGTTGACCACGCGGCCCAAGAGGCTCTTGCCGACCGGCACATCGACGATTTCGCCCAGGCGACGCACTTCGTCGCCTTCGCTGATTGAGGAGTCAGAGCCGAAGATCACCACCCCAACGTTGTCGCGTTCGAGATTGAGGGCCATGCCCTTGACCCCAGCCTTGGGGAACTCGACCATTTCACCGGCCTGGACCTGGTCGAGGCCAAAGACGCGGGCGATGCCGTCGCCGACGCTCAGCACCTGGCCGACGTCGGAGACGTCCGCTTCGGCGCCGAAGTTGGCGATCTGCGACTTGAGGATGGCCGAAATCTCGGCGGCACGAATGTCCATAGGGCTACGCTCTCTTGAGGGCGAACTTGAGGGAATCGAGCTTGCTCTTCAGCGAAGCATCGAACAGGCGACTTCCCACGCGAACCTTGATCCCGCCAAGCAGGCTGGGGTCGACGCGGGTGGTGATTTCGGGGTTCTTGCCCAGAGCCGTGCGCAGGCCGGCGGCGACGCCCTTGGCCTGGGCAGCTGTCAGCGGCGTGGCGCTGGTGACTTCGGCGGAAACGGCACCGCGGGCCTTGGCGGCCAGCACGCGGAACGCGTTGATCGCGGCCGAGAGGTCGCCGGCGCGGCCGTTGGCGGCCAGCAGGCCCAAGAACTTGCCGGTGGTTGGATTAAATTTGGCCTTTGCGGCGATGGCGGCCAAGCCCTTTGCCTTATCGGCCGCGCCGAACACCGGGCTGGCCAGAAGGCGTCTCAGGTCTCCACTGTCGTTCAAGGCGGCGCCCAGGGATTTCAGGTCGGCTTCCACCGCGCGCAGATCACCGGTCTCATTGGCCAGGTCAAATAGAGCCTTGGCGTAGCGCTGTCCTGCATCACTGGTTTTGGTGTCGTCCGCCACGTTCTCTCGCACCGTTCCCGCAGGCCTGCTGCACTCTATTTGAACCGTTGGCGGCGTATTGGCACGCAACGGCATAAGGGCTTGAAAGTGCTTGGAAAGCACGTGGCGTTACAGGGTACCACAGACCCGGTAGCCAAAGCCGCGGGCCTGATAGCACGCGTCTTTCGCACTCGCAACGCCGCGCGGCCGCTTCAATGGGCGCACTACCCCCTGACCGGCGATTTAATGCGCAAACGCGCGGTTGGCGCAGCCCTTAAAGGCTGCCTCATCCGCCAGTTCGACCGTGGCGGTGAAGGCGTAAGTTCGATCGCTGATACCGTCGGAACAGCCCTTCTCGATCAGGGTCACTTTTAACGGCCCACCATCCCACAGGTCCGTATCGCTCATGACCTGCGGGCCATCGTTGGGGGCTGTGAACGCTTCACCACCTGCTCGGGTCAGCAAAAGTCGGTCGGATCGGATGATCAGAGACCACAGGGGCGCGGTGCCGCGCAGGTCGAAATCGCTGGAGACGTCCTTGGCGGGTGCGGAAGCGGGGGCAGAGGCCGGTTCGCCCGTCGCCGCGCCATCGGTGCTGTCGGACGAATGGGGATTGCAGCCGGCCAGTCCGAGAACCGCCAGCAGGATGGGTATGGTCGCGCGGCTCATCGGGGCTCTCCGATTCTGGTTCGCAGCGTCAGCCTAGCCTGACTAGACTACCCATGTGAGTCGCCCCTTGGTCTTCTATGAATTCTTTGCCGGCGGCGGTATGGCCCGGCTCGGGCTGGGCGATGGCTGGGACTGCCTTCTGGCTAATGACTTCGATCCGCTGAAGGTCCGCACCTACACTGACAACTTCGGCTATCATCACTTCAAGGCCGGCGATGTCTTTGACATGACTGTCACCGATTGCCCGGGGCAGGCCGACCTGGCCTGGGCGTCGAGCCCGTGTCAGGATTTCAGTCTTGCCGGAAAGCGCGCCGGTCTGGCTGGCGGCCGCTCCAGCGCCTTTTTCGGATTCTGGCAGCTGATGCGGGCCCTGAACGTGCAAGGGCGCCCACCTCGAGTCATCGTCATAGAGAATGTCGTCGGGTTGCTGACGGCCAACGACGGGGCGGATTTCACCGCCCTGTGCCGAGCGCTGAGCGAGGCGGGCTATGGCTTTGGTGCTCTAGAGATCGATGCCCGGTTGTTCCTGCCGCAGTCACGGCCGCGGGTGTTCGTGGTCGCCTGCAAGGGCCAACCGCCCGCGAGCCTGATTGGCGATTCGCCGTTCCAGACTCGCGCCGTCCGCGAGGCAAGGGGCCGTCTGCCTGCGGGGCTGGCCAAAAATTGGCGCGCCTGGGCACTGGCCGCTCCGCCGCCTCGGAACACAGACCTTGCCGCCGTCCTGGAAGATGACGCCGCCGTCGTCTGGCATGCCCCAGAGGTCACCGAGCGCTGGCTGTCGCTGATGTCGCCCGCCCACCACTGCGCCGCCCAGCAGCGCCGCGATCAGCCCCGCTCTGTCGGAACCATGTTCCGTCGCATGCGTGATGGAAAGCAAAGGGCGGAGGTCCGATTCGACGGCGTTGCCGGCTGTTTGCGCACGCCGCGCGGCGGCTCCTCGCGCCAAGCTTTGCTTGTGGCGGGCGACGGTCAGGTCTGCACCCGCCTGCTCACCGCCAGAGAGGGCGCTCGGCTCATGGGCCTGCCCGAAGACTACCGCCTGCCCCGCGCTGCCACGGCCGCGCTGCAAGTGATCGGCGACGGCGTGGCGGTCCCTGTGGCCGCCCATTTGGCGCGCCGACTGATCGCGCCACTATTAGATTCCCTCGCCCACCCAGACAGAATTCAAACCCTGGCAGTCGAGTAGGATTGGGTCTTATTGTCGTTGGGCCAAAAAAGAGAGCGAGAGTCCCATGACCGCCGACGCCTACGACGCCGCCCGCCTTAAACGATCAGGCCGAGGCCGTATCTATGACTCGGTGATCGATTTGATCGGCGACACCCCGCTGGTGCGCCTTCCCCGACTGTCGGCTCAGATCAAGCCCAGGGGCGAGGTTGTGGCCAAACTGGAGTTCTTCAATCCGCTCTCCAGCGTGAAAGACCGCATCGGTGTGGCGATGATCGAATCGCTGGAGGCCAAGGGTCTTTTGAAGCCCGGCACCACCATCGTTGAGCCGACGTCCGGCAATACGGGCATTGCCCTGGCTTTCGTTGCGGCGGCCAAGGGCTACAAACTGATTCTGGTCATGCCCAATTCGATGTCGATCGAGCGCCGCAAGATGCTGCTGCTGCTCGGCGCGACGCTTGAGCTGACGCCGGCCGAGCGCGGCATGCGCGGGGCCGTGGCCCGGGCGCAGGAAATCCTGGACGAAATTCCCGGGGCCTTGATGCCGCAGCAGTTCGAGAACGCTGCCAATCCTGCCGTCCACAAGGTGTCCACCGCCGAAGAGATCTGGAACGATACCGACGGCGCGGTGGATGCGGTGGTTTCGGGCGTGGGGACTGGCGGCACCATCACCGGTGTGGGCCAGGCGCTGAAGGCGAAAAAGCCCGGGCTGCAAATGATTGCTGTCGAGCCCAAGGATTCGCCTGTGCTGTCTGGTGGTCAGGCTGGACCGCACAAGATTCAAGGGATCGGCGCGGGCTTCGTACCCGGCATCCTCGATCGCACGGTGATCGACGATGTGATCCAGGTCAGCAACGATGACAGCTTCGCCATGGCCCGGCGTGCCGCCGCCGTCGAAGGCCTGCCGGTCGGCATTTCGTCCGGCGCTGCCCTGGTCGCCGCGTTCGACTATGCCCTGCGGCCAGAGTCCGAAGGCAAGCTGATCGTGGCCATCATCCCAAGCTTTGCCGAACGGTACCTGTCAACAGCCCTCTTCGAGGGCCTAGGCGCCGCCTAGGCGACGGCAGTCTTTGAGGGTGCCGGTCCATAGTAGCCCTGGCGCTTGGCGGCCATGGCGCGCAGGCTCGCCGGCGGATCAAATCGGTCGCCAGATTGCTTGGCCAGGGTGTCGCAGGTCGCGACAAAGGCGGCTACACCGACCCCATCGATCAGGCTCATCGGCCCACCACTCCATGGCGCAAAGCCCCAGCCCAGGATGGCACCGACATCGGCGTCGCGCGGGTCTGTGACCACGCCCTCGTCGAAACAACGCGCCGCCTCGACGGCCTGGCGGTACAGCAGGCGGGTTCTGAGGTGTTCGACTAAATCCGGCTCAGCTTCGGTGACGATGGCTTGCACAATGCCGCCGACCCCAGGCCATAAGGATTTTTCCCCGCCGCTTTCGGGGTAGTCATAAAAGCCCTTGCCGTTCTTTCGGCCCAAGCGCCCCAGCGTGACAACCATCGTCTCGATAAGGGCGTCGGTAGGTCGATCCTGATAGGCTTCGCCCAGGTCCGCCTTGGTCTGGACGGTGATCTTGTGCACCAGATCCAGGGCCACATCGTCGGCCATTTCCAGCGGCCCGCGTGGCATCCCCGTGGCGCGGCCCACATTATCTATGATCGCTGGTGCGATGCCCTCGGCCAGCATTTCCAGGCCTTCGGAAACATAGGTCGAGAAACAGCGCGAGGTATAAAAGCCGCGGCTATCATTCACTACAATGGGCGTCTTCTTGATTTTCAACACGTAATCGACCGCCATAGCGATGGTCTGGTCACGGGTCTTGGCACCCTTGATGATCTCAACCAGCCCCATGCGGTCGACCGGCGAGAAGAAGTGGATGCCGATGAAGTTTTCCGGCCGCGCGCTCGCCTCAGCCAGTCCCGTGATCGGCAGGGTCGAGGTGTTGGAGCCGAACACGGCGTCGGCGCTTAATTCCGCCTCCGCCCGCTTGGTCGCGGCGGCCTTAACCTCGCGATTCTCGAAAACAGCCTCGATCACCAGGTCTGAGCCTTTGATCAGGCTGTAGTCTGAGCTGGCGGTCACCAGCGCTAGCGCGGCCTGGGCCTTGTCGGGCGCCAGGCGGCCCCGTGAGGCGGCCTTGGTCAGCAGGTCCACGACATGGGCCTTGCCCTTGTCGGCAGCTTCCTGGGTCTGATCGAGCAACACGGTCTCGATGCCGACCAAGGCCTGGGCGTGAGCGATACCCCCGCCCATCATGCCGGCACCGATGACGGCGGCTTTCTTGACGTTTGTCGGGGCGGCACCCTTGGGCCGCGCCGCGCCCTTGCCCAGAGCCTGCATCGACTGGAACAGGGTCCGTATCATCGCCGTGGCCTGAGGTGTGCGGCAGGTGTTGGCGAAATAGCGGCTTTCGATCCGCAGAGCCGCGTCGATATCGACCTGTAGCCCCTCATAGACCGCCTTCATGATGTTGAGCTGGGCTGGATAATTGCCGTAGGTCGACTTGCGCACCATGGCGTTGCCCATGATGAAAACCTGGATGCCCTGAGCCGAATAGACCGGGCCACCGGGGATCTTGAAATCCTTCTTGTCCCAGGGGGCCACCGCCTCGCCGCCGCCCTTGATCCAAGCCTTGCAGGCCTTGATGCTCTCGCCAGGCGAGACCACCTCGTGCACGACCTTAAGGCTCAAGGCTTCCTGAGCGCGCAGGGTTTTCCCTTCCAACAGCAGGGGTGCTGCGGCCATGGCACCGATCAGGCGCGGCAGGCGCTGGGTGCCGCCGCCGCCAGGGATCAGCCCAACCTTGGATTCCGGTAGGCCGACCTGAAGTTTGGGATTATCCGCTGCGACGCGATAGTGGCAGGCCAGTGCCAGTTCGAACCCGCCGCCGAGTGCTAGGCCTTCCAGGGCGACGGCCACGGGCTTGCCGCAGGTCTCGATGCCGCGGAACACGCGATTGAAGGCCGAGACCCGGTCGTACAGGGCCTTGAGCGAGGCCTCGTCGTCGCCCGCGGTGAAGCTGGCGATCATCTCGTCGAGGTC
>CAISYT010000117.1 GCA_903889785.1 uncultured Caulobacterales bacterium | reverse complement strand
CCCAGGTCTATGAGCCGATCCCGCTATGGCCCACCAATACTAGCGAGATGGCGGTGGTCGGTTCGTTCCTGCCCTTGGCGATGGCCTGTTTCTGTCCGCACCCTGTCTTGGCCCAATGGGCGGCGCGCCACACGCGCGCGCCGCTGTACTCGGCGCTTGGGCCGTCTCGAAGGTCGGGCTCGCTGGCGGGCACCTCGAACGTCATCAGCTTGACTGGCGCGTCGTGCTGATCCTGCTGGTACTGATCGGTTTAGGCCGCCTTGCGCCGCGGGTGCTCAAGCCGCGCCGGGTTGTGCTGGGTGCCCTGTTACTTGCGACCCTGCTCACCTTTGGCCGTTTCAATCCAATCCAGCCGGCCGGGCCAATTTTCGCCCCGCCGCCTGCTGCCCCCGTGGTGGATACGCTGCGGGCCTATGCGAAGGCTAACCCCAAGGGTTCAGTGGTCGCGCTGGGGGAATACGCGGCGATCTTGAATGGCCTTGGTATTGCGTCTGTGAACCATACCCTCTTGCGGCCTGAACTCGCTTTCTTCCACGACGCCTATCCAGCCATGGATGCCGCCGCATTCAACACTCTGTTTAATCGCTACGAACATGTGATGCCGGACCTGGTCTGGGCACCCACCCTGGTGCAGGGCGACGTGGTGGCGATTCCGCCAGACCCGTTCGCCATACCTTTGCCCGTCGATTTCGCCGCCGTGCTTGCGCCGCCACCGCCCGGGTCAGGCAAGATTGATCAGGCTGAAGCCACCGCCCTTGGCGCAGGTCGCTGGGGCGTAATCGTCGGGGGCTGGGCCGGATGGCGCGGCGTCTCCCCCGATCAGCGACTGCTGGTCGTCCTCGCGCCGGGGGCGGGCCGTATCGTCCGGGCGACGGCATTCCGGCTGCCGCGGCCCGATATTCCCCATTCTACCGAACGATATGCCGCAGGTTTTGGACTGAGACTTGAAATCGAAACGCCGGATGGCGCAGGCCCGGCGGCGGGTGCCCTTAGGGTCTTCGCCCGTGACGCCCAGGGCACGTGGTCGCTCCCGCAGCCGGTGATTAAACTGGCGAAGTCGCCGCGTGTCGTTTGGCCCTTACCGCCGGGTGCAACGCCTCCGCTTCAGCCAACGGACTGACGCTACTTCGGCGTCACCTTGAACAGGCCGCCGTCCTTGGCGTCTTCGAGCAGCCAAAGGGCACCGTCGGGGCCGACTTCCACGTCTCGGATGCGATGACCGACGGACCAGCGTTCTGCAGCCTTTGCGGTGGCACCGCTAATGACGATGCGGTTTAGCGTTTTGGTCTGCATCCCGCCCATCAGCATTGAACCGTTCCACTGCGGGAAAGCCTTTCCCGCGTAGAAGATCATGTTTCCAGGGGCGAGGATCGGGGTCCAGTAGAACACCGGCTTGGTCAGGTCGGACCGCGTGTCGGGGCTCGGTATCGGAACACCGTTGTAGTTGACGGAGTAGGATGTCAGGGGCCAGCCGTAATTCTTGCCGGGTTCGATGAGGTTCAGCTCATCACCACCGCGAGGGCCATGCTCGGCCTCCCACAGTTTGCCGTCGGGTGCGAAGGCCAGGGCATAGGGTGTGCGGTGGCCGCTGCTCCAGGTCTCAGCCGGGGTCATGTTTGGCCCGGAGACGCTGTAGGTGCGCACCACCGTCGCGGTCTTGGCGACCTCGGTATCCCGCGGCGGATCGATGATTGGGATACGGGCTGCACCGATCTTGCCAGCCATCGGATTGCCGGGTGAGGGCTTGCCATCGAGGGTGAGGTGCAAAATCTTGCCCAGGGGCGAATTCGGATCCTGGGCGGGGGTCATGCGTTGCCGCTCGCCGACGGCGAGGAACAGCGACTTTCCGTCGGGTGCGAAGGCGACTTGGGCCCCGAATTGCCCACCCTTGCCGCCAGCGGCATCGTGCCAGATCACCTTTAGGTCCTGCAGGGCGGCGGAATTGGCCGTCAGCGACAGTCTTGCGCGGGCCAGGGCTAGGCTAGATCCGCCTTCATTGGGCTCGGAATAGGTTAGGTAGACGAAGTGATCGGTGGTGTAGTGAGGCGAGATGAATACGCCCAGCATCCCGCCCTGGCCGCCGTACAGCACGGCAGGCACGCCGGACACGGGCGTTTTGGCACCGGCCTGGGTGACCAGCTGTATCGTCCCGGTCTTCTCGGTGATCAGCATGCGCCCGTCTGGCAAGAAGGCCAGACGCCAAGGGTAGCTAAAGGTGGCGATCGGTTTGATGACGAAGGGCAGGGCCGACGCCGACGCCTGGCCCCCGATATTCACCTGGGCCTGAGCGGCGGTCGCGGTCAGGGCGAGGCAAATGGCTGTTCTTGCGAGATTCATGGACATCATGTTGCTGATTTCGACGTGTGATG
>CAISYT010000116.1 GCA_903889785.1 uncultured Caulobacterales bacterium | reverse complement strand
TTCTGGCCCTAGCCCTGGTGCTGCTCACACCCCAGATCGTCAATTACCAGGGCATTGTTTGGAAGGATGTGCTGTTCGCCAATCTGACCATCGCCGGGTTTATCACCCTGGGGTTCGGGTTGACGTGGGTCGACCGCCCGCGCCTTCGTCGCCTGGCTCTGGCAAAGGCGCTGCTGCTGCTGGCCGTTGCAGGACTGGTGCGCCAGAACGGCCTGATCGACGGTGCCCTGGCCGCCATGGCGTTCGGCTTTGCTGAAGGGCATCGCCTGGGCTGGAAGCGCGCCGCGACATCCGGTGTGGCCGCGCTCGCAGGCGTGCTGGCCCTAGCCTTCGTGCTCGGTGCCGTCATCCATCCGAAGACATCCGACCTCAAGGCTAATGCGGCCGGCCTTCGCATCGTGCGCCACTATGACATCGTCGGCGTCGTTGCTCGCGACTCCAAGGTGGATCTTGGCGCCGTGCCGCCCGAGCGCGCCGCCGTCATCCGCGCCGAGGCTCCCAGGCTCTATACGCCCGAACGCATCGACACCCTCGACGATTCCCCAAGCATTACTCGTGCCCTGTGGCAGACGCCAAAGGCCGCCCTGGCTTCGGCATGGTGGGGGATCGTTCTGCACCGGCCCGGGCTTTATTTGAGCCATCGCTTGGCCGTCTATCGCCAGCTGCTGCTGACGCCAAAACTGGACCACTGCGTGCCGGTCGCGGTCGGGGTCGATGGGCCGGCGAAGTTCCGCGAGGCCCTCGGCCTGAAGGAAGGCGTCAACCGCCGCGACGTTTTCCTTAGCAACTACGCCGCCGCCTTCTATCCGACGCCGGTGTTCAACCATCTGCTCTATGTCATTGTCGCCCTGGCTCTGCTGGCCGTCCTGGCCACCCGGCGGCAGGCCGCCGATATGGCGGTGATGGGCCTCTTGCTGGCAGGACTGGGCTTCGCCGCGAGCTTCTTCCTGATCGGAATCGCCTGCGACTACCGGTATCTCTACATGCTCGATCTGGCGACCCTGGTCGGGCTGGTCTATTGGGCGCTCGACCCGCCACCGCTTCTGTTCAAGGCCTCCCCGCCCGCCTGATCCGCCGCCCGCGCCCGTTTCAGCCCGGCTACGCTGACGCCAGAGCGGCGAGGTCCAGCCCGACTTCGTGCTCCTCATAGCCGCAAAACGCGTCATCGACCCGCAGGGTACCAAGAACGGCCTTGGGTGCCGTGATCCGGCCCCGCGCGAAGGCCTGCAACGGTGCCAGCGCCGCTGCCGGATCGAACGTCAAGTCGAGCAGGGAAGGCCCGTACCAGCTTATCAAGTCGTTGGCGTAGGCCAGGGCACCGGCATGCAGCTGGGCGAGAACAGCTATCTCCTCCGCCGTGCGGCGGCCGGGCTGGAACACCGGCTCGGCGGTGCCTGCCGCGTTGACGTCGAAATGGTCGAGCTGGCCCTCCGGCGCGGTCAGGAAGGCCTCTATCAGAATGGCATGGCGCACAATCGGGGCTTCCCCCAGCGGATCGATGCTGTCGCCAAAATAGCCTACAGCCGAACCGGTCGATCCGTCGGCCTGCGGCATGGCAGTCTCTGCCGCCTCTGGGAAGGTTGCCTGATAGAAGCCCGCCAAACCCCGGCCAAGGGCCGTTTGGAGGCCCTTCTGAATTGTGGCGCGATATCCGATATCGACCACCCCAACGCTGGACTTCGCGTCCAGACCCTGTTGCGCCAGGTAGGCGGCAAGGGCGCGGGCTTCCGTGGCGGCCTGTGCCTGGATCTGATCTTTCAGCTGTTCGAGGGCGTCGCGGACCACGGCGGCATCACCGGGCAATTGAATGGATGCCGCTCCGTCTAGTCCGGCGTCGGCCGGGATCTCGAACCCGAGCCTGGCCATGAGCAAGCCCGCCAGATTGCCCTTGAACTCAGGCCCATCGATCACCGTCTCGGGGTTGAACTGCCGCGTCTGGCTGGCCAGCATCACGGCGCGCCGCGAGATGTGCAGATAGCGCGACGGCGGTAGAGCCCCTTCATCAAGGCCCGCGCGCAGGGCGTCGTAGATCGGCTGCAAGGCCCAGCCCTCGCGCGACAGGAAATAGACTCGGTCCAGCGCCCTCAGGCTCGGCTGAGCGACCAGCCAGGCGCAGAAGGCGAAAAGCGCCGGCCCATAGACGCAATATCCCAGGTCGTGCGCCGTCGTGATCTGGGCGGGCCCAAGTGCGCCCCCGGCCGGAAAGGGATCGGCACCGAGCCGCGCTGCGGCGGGGCCAAGCAGCAGGGCGTCGGCCCATGACTTTTCCTCCTCAACCGCCTGCACCGTGCTGGCGCTGAAGACGCCCTTCTGCAGCAGCAAGGTGACGGGGTTCATTGTGTGGAATACGGCTAGGCCAAGGTCACCGGCGCGCTGCATGTCGGAGACCTCGTTATCGCCGATGTGCAACCAATAGGCCCGCTGTCCTTCGCGGGCCTTGAGCAGGGTCCAGAGGTCACCCCGATCTTTGCGGGCGTTGCTTTGGCTCGACAACACGATTTCGTCGAACAGGCCGTCGATCCCGGCGGCGGTCAGCAGGGCGTTGATCTCGGACGGATCGAAATAGGTATCTGAGACGGCGATCACCCGCTTGCCGGCCGCCTTGGCGGCGCGCAAGGCCGAAACGACCGGCTGCCGCGTCAGGACCAGGCGGCATTCGATCTCAATCTCCAGCACCCTGGCGCGGGCTAGGCGCGCTGCGTCCCAACCGGCGTCGCGCATCTGCTGATAGATGACGTCCAACCCCACATCGCCTTCGTACCCTTGCGCGGCCCGCGCGGCGGTTTCGGCCGCCTTGCGCGCTGAAAAGAAGTCTGCGCCGCCCGGCATCTCACGCTCAAGCAGCAAGCCCGCATAGCGCTGGACCGCGTCGGGCGAGAGGCTGGGCCGCAGCAGCACAGTGTCGAACAGGTCGAAGGAAATGAGGTCTGCCCGCGCGATCTGGGCCGCCAGACGACTGGGTGAGTTAAGCTCATAGCGGTCGAGATTTTTGTCGCTCCAGCCGAGCCGAAAGAGGTTTTCGTCCGGATCCGCCTCGGCGAAGATATAGCCGCGGCTGCGCGCGATATCGACGAAACTGCGTTCGATGGCGTGGGCGATCGTGCCGTCGAGCTGGCCGGCCTCCTCAGGAAAATCGCTGTAGGTCAGTCCAGCCTGGAACAGCGGTGCGATGGCCTGCACCCGCGCCCAGAACATGCCGCCGACCGGGTAGTCGATATAGCCACGCAGATTGTACTCGCTCACACCCAGGCGGGCGAACAGGCTACGGCCCTGAGCGGTATTCTGCAGCCAGTGGTTGGCCCAATAGGCCATGTGCCGGAAGGTGCGGGTGAAGATTACCCCAACTTCCGGCCGTTGCACGAACAGCCCGATGACGCTGTCGGCAACGCCATCGTCACCAATGAGACCTGCGAAAATGTCGTCGCGCCAGGCCGCCTGCTCACCGCCGGCATTGTGCAGAGACTTCTTGGTGTGCAGGTGGAGCAACAGGTCGTGCCCCAGGATGATCTGGCTAAATTCGCTCAGCATCGGCGCGAAGTTACGGCCCCGATTGGGTGTGACGCGCACATCGACCGCGGCGTTGAGGCCATGAGCAGCGATTGCCGCCTCCACCGCGCGCTTGGTTTCAGCGCTTGGGGTCGAGACCAGCAGGGTAAACCGTCCCGGAAGCGTGGCCAGCTTGGGACAAAGCGTGGCAAACACGTCCGGATAAAAGGCGTGGACCACGACGGCGATGCGCGGTGGGCAGGCCGAGTCCAGTTCCGGCGGTGGCAGGATTGGCACCGTCTCACGCCGGGAGCCCGAACCCGTGGCTGGCGGACGCCATTCGCCTTCGGCCCGCATATCGCGACCTTCTCGCCGACCGTAGACCACATAGTGGATCAGCGGATTTAGGCCGGCCTTTGCGACGTCTGGATTGGCGTAGTTGTAGTAGTCCGGATCGAACGCAGGCCCTGGCCTGCGGCCTTCACGCCAGCCTAGGCCCAGGTAATGTCGCAGCGGGTCGAGGCCCGCTTCGTGGATGTCTGGGTTGGCGCGCCTGTACCCGTCCGCGTCAAACAGGCCCGAGCGTTGCACGGCGGCATAGTTGCGCCGCGCGCGCAGTCCGTTCCGCAGCTTGCGCAAGGACAGGTTGCGCGCAGCCTTGATGAGATTACGCAGCCGGTGCGTGACAGCCCGTATGGGCCGCGTGATTCTCCAGCTCATTGAGCTACGCAGGGCGGCGATCGCCGCCTCGAGCGCGGCAATATCGGTTTCCTGCCGCGCGACATGCGCCTGAAGTTCCAGCAAGGCGGCCGCACGCTCGGCAATCTGCGCATCAAGTTCTGCATTTTGCGCATCAAGCTCGGCAATCTGCGCATCAAGTTCTGCATTTTGCGCATCAAGCTCGCGTTGCCGTTCCTCCGCCGCGAGTAAGGCGGCCTCGCGGGCAGCATTCTCGGCCGCCAGGGCCTCACT
>CAISYT010000115.1 GCA_903889785.1 uncultured Caulobacterales bacterium | reverse complement strand
TGCTCTGCGGCGCGACAACCTTGGCCATGGCGGCGCTGGGCCGGATATATGCGGCCAGTCGCGGCGGGCCGCCTGCGGGGGTTTGGACCAAGACCGCCTTCTGGGCAGGGATCGCCCTGGCCCTGCTCGACAAGGGACCGATCGGACCGGCGTTGGCGCTTACGGCTGGGCTGGCGCTGTGGGGTGCCGACCGTGAGGCGGATTGGGCGCGGCGCATCGGCTGGGGCTGGGGCCTGCTGCTCGTTGGGCTGGT
Organism: uncultured Caulobacterales bacterium; assembly: GCA_903889785.1. Taxonomy (GTDB): domain Bacteria; phylum Pseudomonadota; class Alphaproteobacteria; order Caulobacterales; family Caulobacteraceae; genus Caulobacter. The sequence goes on along the minus strand of CAISYT010000115.1, from coordinate 5,481 downwards.
TTTCTTTCCCTGGGCCGTGGCGATTACGGTGCAGACGGATGGCGGCTTCTGGTCATCGGCCGTGGGTGGCGACCTTGCGCCCAAGCTCACCGGCGGATCGGAAGGCCACGCCGGCTCTCCCGGCTATTACAGCCTGCTGGCCCCGATTCTGATTTTTCCTGGAACTCTGCTGCTGCCGGCGGGCGCGGTGTTTGCCTGGAAGCGGCGAGCCGAGACAGGCGTGCGTTTCGCCTTGGCCTGGCTGATTCCGACATGGCTCATGTTCGAGCTGCTGCCGACCAAGTTGGTGCACTACACCCTACCTGCCTACGGTGCCCTGGCTTGGCTGATGGCGGCGGCCCTGGCCGGCACCCAGCCGCTGCAAATGGGCCGCACGACACAAATCATTGGTGCGGCACTGAGCGGCCTGTCGGCCCTGGTTTTTGCGGCCGTCGCTATGTTTGGCCTCAAACAGTACGGCGACGTCGGCGACGTCTTCAGCGCGATCCTTGCGGCCCTGCTTTACCTGGGGGCCGGATTGACGGGGGGGCTACTGCTGCTGCGTGGTCAGGCTATGCGCGCCACGGCTGCGGCCGTGGTCTTGGGGGTTCTGGCGCACGGTACACTGGTTGGTGGGCTGCTACCGCGGCTGGAGCCATTGTGGCTCTCTCATCGGGTCGTCAGCCTGCTGCAGCAAGCCATGCTCGATCCGCAGAGCGGTTTGGCCCAGGGGCCAGTCGCGGTTGATGGCTACGGCGAGCCGAGCCTGGTTTTTGCCTTGGGCGCCAGGACGGAGCTGGGCAAGGCTCCGGCGGCGGCGCAGGCCATCGCCGATGGCCGGCCGGCCATTGTCGAAAAGCGCGAGGACGCGGCGTTTCGCAAGGCTTTGACCGCTAAGGGCGCGACCGCGCGTGCGGTCGGTGCAGTTAGCGGCATCAACTATTCGAACGGCGATGACATGACCCTGACGGTCTATGCGCCGCAGCGCACCCCAACCCTGAATGACGGGCTTGCGCAGCGCTGAAATCGGCAGCCCTCTTGTGGCGACTAGGCCCGGCTACCGCGCATATGCCACGCTATGGGCCGTACCATTGCGGTGAGCATTATGAGCGGCAAGAGGATGAGCGCCGCCAAATAGGCCGGAAGGCTCTCTGCCCGCTTGAGGAAATAGCGCGTCAGGCCCAGGCCCTTATGCATCTCCACCCGCCAGGGGCTAGAGTTACTGGTATGGCCTAGGTGCACGACCTTGGCCTTGGGTTGGAACAGCACCGAGCCGCCCGTCCGGCGCGCGCGCCAGCACAGATCAATGTCCTCGACGTGCAGGAAATAACCCTCGTCGAAACCGCCTAAGGCTTTGAAGTCGTCAAGGCGTGCGGCAAAACAGGCCCCAGAAATGGTCGGTATGGGTGTCAGGCCTTCGGGCATGGCGTCGTGGTCACGATAAATCTCGTAGGCGTCGAGGTTGGGGAAGCGGCGGCTGAACCGCGACAGGGTCAGCAGGGTGGAAAGAGCGCTGACTTCGCCACGCCGACCTCCGCGTTGCTCGCGGCCGTCCAGATCGAGGATACAGGCACCCACCAGGCTACGCGGCGGTTGGCCGTTGAGGCCGCCGATCAGGGCATCGACACAGCCAGCCTGAAGGAAGGCGTCGGGATTGAGGAAAACCACATAGTGGCCGTGCGCCGCCAACATGCCGCGGTTGGCACCACGGGCAAAGCCAATGTTGCCGTGTCCTTGCAGCAAAACCACGCGGGGCTCGTCGCGGGCCAGTACGCGCAGCCCTTCGGCCGCAGCCTCGGCTGAGCCGTTGTCGACCACGACCAGTTCATCGACCATGGGATCATCCAGCACGCATTGAATTGCCATTTCCAGCGACTCGCCGGTTCGATAAACCACCATGATCACCGACACGTTCGGCTGGGCCGGCGTGAAATCGGTGGTCGCGGTCACGGAGCGAACAGTCTGATTCATCAGTCCCCAATCAGGTCGGGCGCTAGACCCTGGCGCTTGAGGATTGCCACGGCTTCATCCAGCCCCAGCAGTTCTTGCGCCTGACCTCCAAAACGACGCAGCGCAACGGTGCGTTCCTGCGCTTCATTCCGTCCAACCACCGCGATTACTGGCGTCTTGACGAGGCTATGTTCCCGAATTTTGTAATTTATCTTCTCGTTGCGCGAGTCGATTTCGGCCCGAATTCCAGCCGCCTTCAAACTGGCCAGGACCGAGCAGGCATAACCATCCGCTTCGGAAGTAATTGTGGCAACCATGACCTGCACCGGTGCCAGCCACATCGGCAGGGCACCTGCATAGTGTTCGAGCAAAATACCCAGGAAACGCTCCAGCGAGCCCAGGATGGCCCTATGCAGCATCACGGGTCGGTGTTTGGTGCCATCCTCGCCGATGTAGGAGGCGTCAAGCCGCTCTGGCAGCACATAGTCGAGCTGAAGGGTGCCGCATTGCCAGGTGCGGCCGATGGCATCGCGCAGGTGGAACTCTAGCTTGGGGCCATAGAAAGCTCCCTCATTGGGCAGACGTTCGACCTGCACCCCGGCGGCATTGGCGGCGCGCTCGAGCGTATCTTCGGCGGTGGTCCAGGTCTCGTCATCGCCAAAGCGCAGGTCCGGGCGCAGCGCCAGCTTGACCGAATGCAGCTCCACGCCGAGGTCGGCGTAAATCAGCCGCAACATGGCAATGAAGTCCTTGGCTTCGGCCTCGATCTGGTCAGGGGTGCAAAAGATGTGCGCGTCGTCCTGAGCCAAGCCCCGCACGCGCATGATGCCGTGCAGGCCGCCTGAGCTCTCGTTGCGGTGCAGGCCATCGAACTCTGCCATACGCAGCGGCAGTTCGCGATAGGAGCGCTGGCCGTAGTTGAAGATCTGGATATGGCCGGGGCAGTTCATCGGCTTGACCGCCAGGGTGTCGCCATCCTCGGTGGTGCAGACGAACATATTTGCGCCGAACTTGTCCCAGTGGCCGCTCTTTTGCCAAAGGCTGTGGTCGAGAATCTGCGGCGTCTTGACCTCGTCGTAGCCGCCCGCCTCCATGCGCCGGCGCACATAGTTCTGCAGCGTACGGTAAAGCCGCCAGCCCTTGGGGTGCCAGAACACCATGCCCCTGCCTTCTTCCTGGATGTGGAAGAGGTTCATCAAGGTCCCCAGCTTGCGGTGGTCGCGCCGTTCGGCTTCCTCGATGCGTGTCAGATAGGCGGCCAGGTCTTCTTCGCTGGCCCAGGCGGTGCCGTAGATGCGCTGGAGTTGCTGATTGTTTTGATCGCCGCGCCAGTAGGCCCCGGCCAGTTTGGTCAGTTTGAAGCCCTTGCCGACGTGCCGTGTGCTGGGCAGGTGAGGGCCGCGGCAGAGGTCTTTCCAGCTGTCGCCCTGGTGATAGACCGTCACGGTTTCACCGGCCGGGATGCTTTCGATGATCTGGGCCTTGTAGATCTCGCCCATGGCCTTGAAGTCGGCGATGGCCTGATCGCGGCCCACTTCCTCGCGGCGGATCTTATCGTCGCGGTCGACGATGGCGCGCATGCGGTTTTCGATCCGGGGAAGATCATCCAGGCTGAACGGCTGATCACGCGCGAAGTCGTAGTAGAACCCGTCCTCGACATTGGGACCGATGGTCACTTGTGTGTCTGGGAACAGCTCCTGTACCGCCTGGGCCAGGATGTGGGCGGTATCGTGCCGGATCACGTTCAAGGCCTCGGGATCGTTGCGGCCGACCAGTTCGATCTTTCCGCTGCCGGGCAGGGGGCGGTCGAAATCGATCAGCTGTCCATCGAGGCGCGCCAGGATGGTGCGCTTTTCCAAACTCTTGGAAATGGCGGCGGCGACGTCGCGCGCGCTAGATCCTTCGGCATATTCGCGGCGCGAGCCATCGGGGAATTCAAGATCGATCATAATTTTTCGCACTTCTTTGGGCGTATCTCTGGCGGAGGGTCATAACCTGATCCGCCGAGGGGATGGCAACGGCACAGCCGCCTGAAAGCAAGGGTCGTCCCCTTCCAGGGGCCGTGTTCGATCAGGCATTGCGCGGTATACTCCGAACAGGTCGGCAGAAACCGGCAGGATCGCCCGATCAACGGCGAAAGCGTCAGTTTGTAGGCCCTCAAAGCCCATCGGACGCTTCGTTCATAGAGTTTCATGCCGGCGGGGGCCTTGCAGCGAACCATACTGCTTATCGCGGCGCAACGCGCCGGGATCAAGCCGCGCCCGCGGTCCTAGTTCGTATTCCCGCCAGGCGGACGGCCTCGGCAGCAGCCTCGAAGGCCAGCATGGTCGAGGCGTGGCGGGCGGGATAGGCCTTGACCGGTTCGAGCATGGCAAGATCGCTGAAGCGTCCGGTGGGCGGGTTAGCCCCATCTTTCAGCATGGCGCGCAGGTCGGCGCGAGCCTTTTCGACCTCCTCCAGGTCTGCACCCGTCAGGTGCGCGCCCAGCACCGCAGCGCTGGCCTGGCCCAGGGCGCAGGCCTGAACGTCCTGAGCGAAATCTGTCACCCGGCCGTATTTGTCGAGGATCACGTCCACCCGCACACGGCTGCCACACAGTTTCGAGACCTTCTCGGCCGAACCCTGCGGCGCGGCGAGCCGTCCGGCACCGGGCATGTTGGCGGCCAGGGTCAGAATCTGGGCCGAGTAGAGCGCGTCAATCACGATGATTTCAGCTTCGCGCCGGTTTTGCCGAAAGGCACCATGGGCTTGAGCGGCTCGGTGGGTTTAACCGGCTTGAGCTTATCGACGGTTATCGCCAGGGCTTGGGCGCGCTTCTTGGCCTTGGACTTTTCCGCCTTGGGAACCTTGGCATAGGCCGCTTCCGCCCGGAGCTTCATCGCCTCGCCAAGGGCGGCAAAACCGTTCTTGATCGGGCGACGCATCATATTGACGACCAGCGAGCTGAGCATGCCGCTGAAGAATTCGCCATTCGAGAAGATACAGCCCTCTTCGCTGAGCTTTTCGATCTCGATGTAGCGCAGGGTCTTTACCAAGCCGCCGCCCGCCGCATTGGCCCAGTGCAGCTGTTCATAGGGCACCCAGTCGATCACGCGGGGCCGGATCACCTCGGGCTTCTGGCCGGGCAGGGCCTGGGTCAGCACTAGAGCCTCGCCGATGCGGATCACGCCGCTGGCTTTGGTGTAGAGCGGGTTCCAGACCTCCCAGCCGGGCACGTCGGCGAGGATTTCCCAGATCACCTCCGCTGGGGCGGCGATGCCGATACGATGTTCAATCTTGATGGCCATGCTTTTAATTATCTAATACGCGCGGCCGTCACTTCAACCGCCACGTTGCGCCAGCGGGGCCGTCCATGACCACCACACCCATGTCGTCCAGTTCATTACGGATGGCGTCGGCGGCGGCAAAATCCTTGGCGGCGCGCGCCTCGATGCGCTGTTGCAGCAGGGTTTCGATCCTGCCGGAAAGGTCGTCGTCGACGTCGGTCTTAAACCAGGCGTCCGGATCGCCACCCAGGAAGCCCAATATATCGGCCAGCACCAGCAGCTCGGC